>JANQLJ010000046.1 GCA_028280665.1 Alphaproteobacteria bacterium | reverse complement strand
TCGAGGAAGGCCAGGTCATCGAAGGCGTGGTCAAGAACATCACCGACTACGGCGCCTTTGTTGATCTCGGCGGCGTTGACGGGCTTTTGCACGTGACCGATATCGCCTGGCGGCGGGTCAATCACCCCACCGATGTCTTGAGCATCGGCCAGACGCTCAAAGTGCAGATCATCAAGCTTAATCCCGAAACCCAGCGCATTTCGCTTGGCATGAAGCAGCTTGAGGAAGACCCCTGGGAAGGCGTTGAAGCCAAATACCCGGTGGGCGCCAAGCTCACGGGCCGCGTCACCAACATCACCGATTATGGTGCGTTCGTCGAGATCGAACCGGGGGTCGAAGGCCTTGTCCACGTCTCGGAAATGTCCTGGACCAAGAAGAACGTGCATCCGGGCAAGATCGTCTCCACCTCTCAGGAGGTCGAGGTCATGGTGCTCGAGGTCGACCCGCAAAAGCGGCGTATTTCGCTTGGCCTCAAGCAGACCACGGCGAACCCGTGGGAAAGCTTTGCTGAGAAATTCCCCGCCGGCACCAAGATCAAGGGCGACGTCAAAAATATCACCGAGTTCGGACTCTTTATCGGGCTTGAAGGCGATGTGGACGGCATGATCCACCTTTCCGATCTCGACTGGGAACGGGCGGGCGACGAATTGCTCAAGGAGTACAACAAGGGCGACGAGGTTGAAGCGGTCGTTCTCGAAGTGGACCTTGAGAAGGAGCGCATTTCCTTGGGCGTGAAGCAGCTTCACGGCGATCCCATGGAAGCGCTCGGCTCCATCAAGCGCGGCGACCGGGTGACCTGCACCGTCTCGGAAGTTCAGGACAACGGCGTTGAGGTCAAGGTCGGCGAAGAAGACTTCAAGGCCTTTATCCGCCGTTCCGATCTTTCCCGCGACCGGGCCGAACAGCGGCCCGAACGCTTTTCAGTGGGCGACAAGGTCGATGCCATGGTGACCCGCATCGACAAGGCCCAGCGCTCGCTTGGGCTTTCCATCAAGGCGCTGGAAGTGGCGGACGAAAAGGAAGCCGTGGCGCAATACGGCTCCACCGACGCGGGCGCTTCGCTCGGCGACATTCTCGGCGCGGCTCTCAAGGGCGGATCCGGCGGCAAAGCAGACGAGAAGCCGGACGAGGAATCAGACGAAAAGTCCGGCGACTAAGCCTCGCGTAACGTCAGTATCAAAGGCCGGGGCGGCAATCCGTCCCGGCCTTTCTTGTGGGCCCGCCCCCTGTGGCCCGGTCTCCTCGGTTTCACAAAAAACCCTTCTAGTTGAAGGGGTTAGTCTTGACGGGCGGGTCCTCCTTTGGCAGCTTCCCGGGGCAAGAACCGCCAACCAGAAAGGCCGCGAGCGGCTCGCCCCGCGGGAGACGCCATGATCAAATCCGAGCTGGTCGCCAAGCTGGCCGAAGCCAATCCGCACCTGTTTCAGCGCGATGTGGAACGGATCGTCTCCACCATTTTCGACGAGATTACCCGCGCGCTGGCCGACGGCGACCGGGTGGAATTGCGCGGCTTTGGCGCTTTTTCGGTCAAGCACCGGCCCTCGCGCATGGGCCGCAATCCCCGCACCGGCGAACCGGTTCAAGTGGACGCTAAATCGGTCCCGTTTTTCAAGGCGGGCAAGGAATTGCGCGACCGCCTGAACGAGGATTACAACCCCGGAGAAGGCGCTTGAGGCTGACCACCTGGCTCGCCGTTATTCCCGTCGCGGCGGTCACCATCTGGTTCGCCCTCGCCAACCGGTCGCTTATCACCCTGAGCCTTGATCCTTTTAGCGCCGAGGCGCCGCGCTGGGCCGTCGCGCTGCCGCTCTTTATCGTTGTTTTCATTGGCATTTTGGCGGGCATGATGGTGGGCGGCGCCATCGTGTGGTGGGGCCAAGGGCGCTGGCGCCGCGAAGCGCGCCGCCGCCGCAAGGAGGTCGACCGTCTTAGCCAGACCCCGCAACCGGATTAAACAAGTTTGTCCAAACGCTAAACGACTTTAAACCTAGATTGAACTTGGACTAACCCTGGACCGAACCAGATGAACCCGATCTTCTGCGCCTTCGACACGCCCGACCCGGTTGCCGCGCGCGGGCTCGCCATGCGTCTTGCCGGGCATATCGGGGGGATAAAACTGGGCCTTGAATTCTTCATGGCGGCGGGGCCGATGGGCGTGCGCGAAGTCGCGGGCGACAGCGGGTTGCCGCTCTTTCTTGACGTGAAGCTCCACGACATTCCCAACACGGTTGCGGGCGCGGTGCGGTCGATCCTGCCGCTTGAGCCCAAACTCCTCACCATCCACGCGGGCGGCGGCCCCGCCATGATGGAAGCCGCCGCCAAGGCGGCAGCGGAAGCGGGCGCGCAAAGGCCCAAGCTCATCGGCGTCACCGTGCTTACGAGCCTTGACGATACGGACCTTGCCGTGATGGGCGTAAATCGTCCGAGTACGGATCAAGCGATTGCGCTGGCGAAGCTCACCAAGGATTGCGGCCTTGACGGCGCGGTGTGCAGCCCGCTCGAAGTGACGGCCTTGCGCGATGCTTGCGGCCCTGACTTCACCCTTGTGGTGCCGGGCATCCGCCCCGCGGGCGGGGACGCGGGCGATCAAAAACGGATCATGACGCCCGGGCAAGCGCTCAATGCGGGCGCCGATGTTCTGGTGATTGGCCGGCCCATTACCGGGGCCGCCGATCCCGCCGCCGCGGCCAAGGCGATCAATCAGGAGATCGGAGCCCGCTAATGGGGCTTCTTGTAAAAATCTGTGGACTGACGACACCCGAGGCCGCCCAAGCCACCGCGCGCGCGGGCGCGGACATGGCCGGGTTCAATTTCTGTGAAAAAAGTCCGCGCTATCTTGAGAGCTTTGCGCGCGCGAAGGAGATCGCCGCCGCGCTCGGGCCTCAAGTCATCCGTGCCGCCGTCACCGTCGATGCGGTTGATGCCACCCTTGAAGCCATCATCAAGGCGCTCGCGCCTCAATACATTCAGCTCCATGGGGACGAAACGCCCGCGCGCGTGAGCCAAGTCAAAGCCAGATTCAGCCTTCCCGTCATCAAGGCCTGCGCGATCTCTGACCAAGCAAGCGTCAAGGCCGCCCGTCTTTACGAAGAAACCGCCGACTTGTTGCTGTTCGACGCAAAACCTCCTAAATCAGGCGCTTCGCGGCCCGGCGGCCTGGGCGAGACCTTCGATTGGTCGTTGCTGGGGCACGCAAAATGGAATGTGCCCTGGCTTCTCGCGGGCGGGCTGACGCCCGAAAATGTGGGCGAGGCTATAGCGCGCACAGCGCCCGGCGGGGTCGATGTCTCCTCCGGCGTTGAGGCCGCCCCCGGCATCAAGTCGCCGGAGCTGATTGAGAGGTTTGTCGCTGCAGCGCGCAGCGCCGGGTAGAGATGGCGGAACGGAACTCCTACAAGACCGGGCCTGACGAGAAAGGCCGCTTCGGCATTTACGGCGGGCGCTTTGTCGCCGAGACCCTGATGCCGCTGATCCTCGATCTCGAAAAGGCTTATGACGAGGTCAAGCGTGACGGCGCCTTTCAGGCAGAGTTCGATCTTTTCATGCGCGATTATGTGGGCCGCCCGAGCCCGCTTTATTTCGCCGAGCGACTGACGGCGCATCTTGGCGGCGCGCAGGTCTGGTTCAAGCGCGACGAGCTCAACCATACCGGCGCGCACAAGATCAACAATTGCATCGGCCAAATCCTCCTTGCACGGAAGATGGGCAAGACGCGCATTATTGCTGAAACCGGTGCGGGCCAGCACGGGGTGGCGACCGCCACCGTGGCTGCGCGCTTCGGCCTTCCTTGCGTCATCTATATGGGCGCGGTGGATATGGAACGGCAAAAACCCAATGTGTTCCGTATGCGGCTGTTGGGCGCTGAGGTGGTGCCGGTGACCTCCGGCTCCTCAACCCTCAAGGACGCTATGAACGAGGCCTTGCGCGATTGGGTCGCCAATGTGGGAAACACGTTTTACCTCATCGGCTCCGTCGCGGGCCCTCATCCCTATCCCGCCATGGTGCGCGACTTTCAGTCGGTGATCGGCACCGAGGCGCGGGCCCAGATGATGGACCGGGTGGGGCGCTTGCCTTCGGCGCTGGTCGCGTGCGTGGGCGGGGGCTCCAACGCCATGGGGCTTTTCTATCCCTTTCTCGACGACAGCGGGGTCGAGATCATCGCCGTCGAGGCCGCGGGAAAGGGGATCGAGACCGGCGAACACGCTGCCGCCGTCGCCAAGGGCGAGCCCGGCGTTCTCCACGGCGCACGATCTTATCTGATGCAAGACGAAGACGGGCAGATCATCGAGCCCCATTCCATTTCGGCGGGGCTCGACTATCCTGGCATTGGCCCCGAACACGCCTGGCTTGCGGACGAAGGCCGGGTCAAATTTGAAAGCGCCACCGATGCAGAAGCGCTCGAGGCGTTTCAACTGCTTGCAAAAACCGAAGGCATCTTGCCCGCGCTCGAGCCTTCCCACGCCATTGCCCATGTGGCGAAGATCGCGCCCCGGCGGCCCGCGGACGACATTATCTTGGTGAACCTCTGCGGGCGCGGCGACAAGGATATTTTCTCGGTCGCGGATCATCTGGGGGCGGATATATGACCACCCGCATCGATCGCCGTTTCGCGCAACTCAGGGAAAAAGACAGCGCGGGCTTCGTTGCGTTCGTCACGGCCGCGGACCCGGACATCGAAACGTCCTTCGAGATCATCAAGGGCCTTCCCGCCGCAGGCGCCGACGTGATCGAGCTCGGCATGCCCTTTACCGATCCCATGGCCGACGGCCCGGCCATCCAGGAAGCGTCCAACCGTGCGCTCAAGGCCGGCGGGTCCATGAAGGTCACCCTCGATCTGGTGCGGCGCTTCCGCGAAACTGACAACGACACGCCCATGGTGCTCATGGGCTACTACAATCCCATCTACCGTTATGGCGTGGGTGCGTTCCTCGCGGATGCCACTGAGGCGGGCGTTGACGGCCTCATCGTCGTGGACCTGCCCCCTGAAGAAGACGCGGAGCTGTGCCTGCCCGCGCGGGACGCAGGGCTTAATTTTATTCGCCTGGCAACCCCCACCACCGATGCGGCGCGCCTTCCCGCGGTGCTCGCCAATACCTCGGGCTTTCTTTATTACGTGGCGATTGCCGGGATCACCGGCACGGGCAGCGCCGATACGGGCGAGCTTGAAGCCGCCGTTAACGTTTTGCGCGATGGGACCGATCTTCCCATCGCCGTGGGCTTCGGCATCAAAAGCCCTAAAAATGCCGCAGAAATCGGCAAATTCGCCGACGCTGTCGTGGTCGGCTCGGCGCTCGTCCAATCCGTGGCCGATAACCTTGACGGCAAGGGGCGGCCCAAAGCAGGACTTGTGGCCCAAGTCCATGATAAAGTGACCCAATTGGCGACGGCTGCGCACGGCGCAAGAAAAGCCGCGGGTGTTCAAGGGAGTACCGCATGAACTGGCTGACGAATATGGTCCGCCCGAAAATCTCGACGCTTTGGAAAAAGCGCGATACGGCGGAGAACCTCTGGCAGAAGTGCGGGAGTTGCGGGGAAATGATCTTCCACCGCGATCTCAAGGCCGCGCAAAACGTCTGCCCTTCTTGCGGCCATCACATGCGCCTGCCCGCGCGCGAGCGGCTGCAGAGCCTGTTTGACGGCGGCCAGTACGAAGAGATTGACGCGCCCGAAGTTCCGGCCGACCCGCTCAGCTTCCGCGATGAAAAGCGTTACACCGAACGCCTGAAAGACGCGCGCAACAAAACCGGCGACAAGGACGCGGTGATCCTGTGTTTCGGCGCCATTGAAAACCAGCCCGTCACCGTGGCGCTGCAAAACTTCTCCTTCATGGGCGGTAGTCTCGGCATGGCGGCGGGCGAAGCTATTATCAAGGCGGCGGACGTGGCCGTGCAAAAGCAAACGCCGCTTATTCTGTTTGCTGCGGCGGGCGGCGCGCGCATGCAAGAGGGCGTCCTGTCGCTTATGCAGATGCCGCGTACCACCATTGCGGTGGAACGGCTTAAAGAGGCGGGGCTTCCATATATCGTTGTGCTGACCGACCCCACGACGGGGGGCGTTACCGCCTCCTACGGGATGCTGGGGGACATTCACATTGCCGAACCGGGCGCGCTGGTCGGCTTTGCGGGACCGCGCGTCATAGAGCAGACCATTCGCGAGAGCCTGCCGGACGGTTTTCAGCGTGCGGAATATCTCTTCGACCACGGCATGGTGGACATGGTGGTGCACCGCCGCGATATGCGCGAAACCCTCGCCCGCATCGTGCGCTTGCTCATGGACAAGGGCGTTGCGGTGAAACCGCGCGCCAAGCCCAAGCCCGCGACCATGCCGGTGCCCATCACCCCGCCGGATGTGCCTGCGCCCGCCAA
>JANQLJ010000039.1 GCA_028280665.1 Alphaproteobacteria bacterium | reverse complement strand
CCTTGATTGACGAAACTGCCGACAACGCCACCGCCTCCCTGCTCGACGGGCGCCTCGAGGTTCATGAGAAGGCGATCTGGATGCTGCGCAGCCACCTGCAGGACGCGCGCGAGGCGCCGCTCGCCGGTCCGGCCGCCGATCAGTTCACGGGCTGAGGCGTGGGGCCAATTCACCTTGCCCAATAGGGGGCTAGCCAACCCTGACGCCCTCGTATATTAAGCCGCTTTCGCCGCCCGGCTCCCAGAGCTTGGGGCGCGCGAGGCGGCTCGTGCGTTGGCGGGTCCGGCGCGGGCGTGGTGGAACTGGTAGACACGCGAGATTTAGGTTCTCGTGCCGCAAGGTGTGGGGGTTCGAGTCCCTCCGCCCGCACCAGAAGCCGGCCGCCGCCAAAGACAAAATTTGACCGCTGCAATGGGGGGCATCCCGGTGCAGCGAAGATTGAAGTGAGTGGGCAAAAGACATGCAGGTGACCGAAACCGCCGCGGAAGGCCTTTACCGCGAATTCCAGATCACAATCCCGGCGAGCGAGCTTGACGACAAGCTCAACGTGCGTCTGGACAGCATCAAGGACCGGGTGAATCTCAAGGGCTTCCGCCCCGGCAAGGTGCCGGTCGAACACCTGAAGAAAGCCTATGGCAAGCAGGTCATGGGCGAGATCATCGAAGAGACGCTCAATGAGTCGAGCCAGAAGGCGCTGGAGGAACGCTCGCTGCGTGCCGCCATGCAGCCGACCATCGACATAACGTCAAACCAGGACGATGTGCTGGGCGGTGGCAAGGACCTGGAATTCAAGGTCGGCGTCGAGCTTATGCCCGAGTTCGAGGTTATGGACCTCAAGACCATCAAGATCGAACGCCCCATCGCCGAGGTTGGCGACGAGGAAGTCAACGAGCAGCTCACGCAAATGGCGTCCTCCCAACGCACCTATGAGGCGCGCGAGGAAGGCGCCGCGGCGGCGCTCGATGATCAGGTGACCATCGACTTTGAAGGCCGCATCGACGGGCTTGCCTTCGATGGCGGGCGCGGGCAAGACATGGCGCTTGTCTTGGGGTCGGGCCAGTTCATTCCGGGGTTCGAGGAACAATTGATCGGCGCCAAGGTGGGCGACGAACGTGAGATTAAAGTGACGTTCCCCGCCGACTATCCGGTGTCTGATCTCGCCACCAAAGAAGCCGAGTTCGAGGTGAAGGTCAGCGCCGTTGCCACGCCGGTCGAGGTAACTTTCGACGATGAGTTTGCCAAGCGCATGGGCATGGACGACCTGGCCGCGCTGAAGAAAGCTGTTGAGGCGCGCATCAAGCACGACTTCGATCTTGTATCGCGCAGCCATGCCAAGCGGAGCTTGCTTGACGAGCTTGACCAGGCGCACAAGTTCGACTTGCCCAAGGGCATGGTCGATGCGGAGTTCCAGGCGATCTGGCAGCAGGTCCTGCAGGATCTCGAACGGCGCAACAGGAAGATCGAGGATGAAGCGGACTCCGAAGACGCCATGCGCGATGAATATCGCGGGATTGCCGAGCGGCGCGTGCGGCTGGGTCTCGTGCTTGCGGAAATCGGTAACCAGAACTCGATTGACGTAACGCAGGAAGAACTGGGCCGAGCGCTTAATCAACTCTCGCGCCAGTATCCGGGCCAGGAACGCGAGGTTTACGAGTACTACCAACAGAACGTGGGTGCCATGGCTCAATTGAGGGCGCCCATTTTCGAAGACAAGGTGGTGGACTTCGTGCTGGAGCTCATCGACGTGACCGACAAGAAGGTCTCGAAAGACGAGCTTCTGACCGATCCGGACGACGGAGCCGCCTAGGCTGCCTAAACCGCCGCAGCGCCCGGAAAGCGGGCCTTGCATGGGCGTGGCCTGACGCTACATAAGCCCAGAGGGGCGTTAACCCTTCCGCGGCGCGAATTGTGGCAATAACCCTTTTCAAACGAATCGCGGCGTAAGGGAAGTATCTGGCGTGGGCCAAGACTTTGCCGAGACTTTGCGCCGTTTACCGAGAGGCTGATGATGATGCGCGATCCCGTCGACACTTACATGAACTTGCTGGTCCCCATGGTGGTCGAACAGACCAATCGCGGCGAGCGGGCCTATGACATTTATTCGCGGTTGCTTAAGGAGCGGATCATTTTCGTAACCGGCCCCATTGAAGACAACATGTCCGGGCTGATCACCGCGCAGTTGATTTTCCTTGAAGCGGAAAACCCCAAGAAAGAAATCTCCATGTACATCAACTCGCCGGGCGGGGTGGTGACATCCGGCATGGCGATCTACGACACCATGCAATACATCCGCCCGCCGGTCTCCACGCTCTGCATCGGCCAGGCGGCGAGCATGGGCTCGCTGCTTCTCGCGGGCGGCGAATCCGAAATGCGCTATGCCCTTCCCAATGCGCGGATCATGTTGCACCAGCCCTCGGGCGGGTTTCAGGGCCAGGCCTCGGACATCGAACGCCACGCCGAAGACATTATTAAGACCAAGCGGCGGCTAAATGAGATTTACGTTAAGCACACCGGCCGCGATTTCGAGCTGATCGAAAAGACCTTGGACCGCGATTACTTTATGTCGGCCGAGGAAGCGCGCGAGTTTGGCATCGTTGACGAGGTGTTCACCAGCCGTCCGGAAACCGCGGAAGACGACGAGCGCTAGACTTTCTTAACCTTTTCATGACGGTCTGGGACATGGGGGACACAGCCGGATGGCCCGCGCTTTGCAACGTCCCTCGCATGAAATGGGGCGGCGAGGCGGCAATTTGCCGTGCCCCTTAAACGAATGTTGATCCTGCGCGGGCTATCGTGCTTCGATAGCCTTGTGGGGCATCCGGGAAGACTGCGGCCGCGCCGCCCCCGGAAATGGGCAAGTTAGGGTACCCGTGGCGATCTTGGGATTTCTCGAGGCCGCGGGGTTAAGGAGCGTTCATGACCAAGCCAACCGGCACAGACTCCAAAAACACGCTGTACTGTTCGTTCTGCGGCAAGAGCCAGCACGAAGTGCGCAAGCTGATCGCGGGGCCCACCGTGTTCATCTGCGACGAATGTGTCGAGCTGTGCATGGAAATTATCCGCGAGGAAAACAAAACCAATCTTTCCAAAACCCGCGAAGGCGTTCCTACCCCGCAGGACATTCACAAAACCCTCGACGATTATGTCATCGGCCAGGACCAGGCCAAGCGCGTTCTTTCGGTCGCGGTTCACAATCACTACAAGCGGCTCAACCACGCGGCCAAAACCGGCGCCGATGTGGAGCTTGCCAAATCGAACATCTTGCTGATCGGGCCCACGGGCTGCGGCAAGACGCTGCTGGCGCAAACGCTCGCGCGCATTCTTGACGTGCCCTTCACCATGGCGGATGCAACGACGCTGACCGAAGCGGGCTATGTGGGCGAGGATGTCGAGAACATAATCCTCAAGCTGCTTCAGGCCGCGGACTACAATGTGGACCGGGCTCAACGCGGCATCGTCTATATCGACGAAGTGGACAAGATCAGCCGCAAGTCCGACAACCCCTCGATCACGCGGGATGTTTCCGGCGAAGGGGTGCAACAGGCGCTGCTCAAGATTATGGAAGGCACCGTGGCGTCGGTGCCGCCTCAAGGGGGCCGCAAGCACCCGCAGCAGGAATTCCTGCAAGTTGACACTACCAATATTTTGTTCTTGTGCGGCGGGGCCTTCGCGGGCCTTGACCGGATTATTTCCCAGCGCGGTAAGGGCAGCTCCATCGGCTTCGGCGCCGATGTGCGCTCCCCCGACGACCGCAAGACGGGCGAAGTGCTGCTGGAGCTCGAACCTGAAGACCTGCTCAAGTTTGGGCTGATCCCCGAATTCGTTGGCCGCCTGCCGGTTCTGGCGACGCTCATGGACCTCGACGAGGGCGCGCTGGTTGAAATCCTCACCAAGCCTAAGAACGCGCTCATCAAGCAATACGAGCTTTTGTTCGACATGGAGAACGTGAAGCTCACCTTCGCCGAGGACGCGCTTTCCGCCGTCGCGCGCAAGGCCATTGAGCGGAAGACGGGGGCCCGGGGCCTGCGGTCCATTCTCGAAGGCATCTTGCTCGATACAATGTTCGAGCTGCCGGCCCTTGAGGGCGTGGAAGAGGTGGTGATCAACGGCGAGGTTGTGGAGGGCCGCGCCCGGCCGCTTTACATCTATGCCGACCGCCAGGAAGAAACCCCGGCCACAACCGCGTAAAACCCTGCAAATCCCCCGCGAATCGGGTGTATTGGCGCGCTTGCCCCGCCAGGGCATGCCGTGTCAAGACTTGAAAGGGCAGGCCCGATCTCCACATCATGAACGACGGCCCCGCCGTATCCCGGGGGGCTTTCGTAACGCGGTGGTGCCCCATTTCCTCCTCAAATCCCGAGGAAACTGCGCTGTCTAGCCCCAAGATTTCCGTTAGGGATCTCGGGTAAAATGAAGCGCGCGGAACCGCCCGAGGGCCTTAATCTGGCGGCCAAGCGCCGCCCCTAGCAGGACTCGAAGGACGTATGAGCAAAGACGACGACACCAGCGAAACCGAAGTGTTTGAGCCGCAGGACAGCTATCCCGTTCTGCCGCTGCGCGACATTGTGGTGTTCCCCCACATGGTGGTGCCTCTTTTTGTGGGGCGCGAGAAATCCGTCCGCGCGCTCGAAGACGTGATGGTGGACGACAAGAAGATTCTGCTGGTCACCCAGCGCGACAAGGAACATGACGATCCGTCCCCTGAAGAGATTTTTGAGGTGGGCACCATCGCCAGTGTGGTGCAATTGCTGAAACTGCCCGACGGGACCGTGAAGGTGCTGGTCGAGGGCGGCCCGCGCGCGAAGATTACCGAGTATCTGCCGAATGAGGATTTTTTCCTCGCCAAGGCCGACGTTGTCGAAGACGAAGGCGAGATCACCAAGGAACTTGAAGCGCTGGCGCGCTCGGTGATCAGTCACTTCGAGCAATACGTCAAACTCAACAAACGCATTCAGCCCGACGTGCTGGCCGCGGTGAGCCAGATCGAGGACCCTTCGAAACTGACCGACACCATCGCCTCGCACCTTGCGATCAAGATTTCCGAGAAACAAGAACTGCTCGAAACCTTGGATCTCACCGGACGGCTGGAGAAAATCTTCGCCCACATGGAAGGCGAGATTTCCGTGCTGCAGGTGGAAAAGCGCATTCGCAGCCGCGTCAAGCGTCAGATGGAAAAGACCCAGCGCGAGTACTATCTCAACGAACAGCTTAAAGCGATCCAGCGCGAGCTGGGCGACGCAGACGAAAGCCGCGACGAACTGGCCGAGCTTGAAGAGAAGATCGAAAAGACCAAGCTCTCAAAAGAAGCGCGCGAAAAGGTCGACGCGGAACTCAAGAAGCTCAAGCAGATGAGCCCCATGTCCGCCGAAGCCACCGTGGTGCGTAACTATCTCGATTGGATTTTGGCGCTGCCGTGGGGCAAGAAATCCCGCGTCAAGAAAGATCTCAAGAAGGCGCAGGAGATTCTCGACGAAGATCACTACGGCCTCGACAAGGTCAAGGAACGGATCATTGAGTATCTTGCCGTCCAGCAACGGACCAACAAACTGAAAGGGCCGATCCTGTGCCTGGTGGGACCGCCCGGTGTCGGCAAGACGTCGCTGGGCCGTTCGATCGCGCGCGCCACAGGCCGCGAATTCGTCCGCCTGAGCCTTGGCGGCGTGCGCGACGAGGCGGAAATCCGCGGTCACCGGCGCACATATATTGGCTCGATGCCGGGCAAGATCATTCAGTCCCTCAAGAAGGCCAAGCACCAGAACCCGCTTTTCCTGCTTGATGAGATCGACAAGCTGGGCGCCGACTTCCGCGGCGATCCGTCATCGGCGCTGCTTGAGGTGCTGGACCCGGAACAGAACAACACGTTCCAGGACCATTACCTTGAAGTGGACTACGACCTTTCGAGCGTCATGTTCATCACCACGGCAAACACCTTGCGCATGCCCCAGCCGCTGATGGACCGCATGGAGATCATCCGCATCCCCGGCTATACCGAGGACGAGAAGATCGAAATCGCCAAGCGCCACCTGGTGCCCAAACAGGCCGAAGGCCACGCGCTCAAGAAAAAGGAATGGACGATCTCGGACGATGCGATCCGCGAGCTGATCCGCACCTATACCCGCGAGGCCGGCGTGCGGAACCTCGAGCGCGAAATCGCCAACCTTGCCCGCAAGGCGGTCAAGGAAATCCAGATGGCGGACAAGAAGTCGCTGCATATCACGCCGGATAACTTGGAAGAATATGCGGGCGTGCCTCGCTTCCGCTTTGGCCGCGCCGAGGAAGACGACCATGTGGGCGTCACCACCGGTCTGGCCTGGACCGAAGTGGGCGGCGACACCCTGGCCATCGAGGCGGTGATGCTGCCGGGCAAGGGCCGCATGACCACTACGGGCAAGCTAGGCGAGGTGATGAAGGAATCCATCGACGCTGCGCGCTCCTTCGTGCGGGCGCAAAGCGTGAGCCTGGGCATTGAGCCGCCGCTCTTTCAATCAAAAGACATTCACGTCCACGTGCCCGAGGGCGCAACGCCCAAGGACGGCCCCTCGGCGGGGGTCGCCATGGCGACCTCCATCGTCTCGGTGCTGACGCAAGTGCCGGTGCGGGCCGATGTGGCCATGACGGGTGAAATCACGCTTCGCGGCCGCGTGCTTGCCATTGGCGGGCTTAAAGAAAAGCTGCTCGCCGCCTTGCGCGCGGGCATCAAGGTCGTGCTGATCCCCGAGGAAAACGTCAAAGACCTCGCGGATATTCCCGACAACGTGAAAGACGCGCTCGAAATCATCCCTGTACAGACGGTTAGCGAGGTTTTGAATCACGCGCTCACCGAAAAACTCGAAGCCATCGAGTGGGATGAGGACGCAGGGCTCGCCGCCACTGAGGGCAAAGGCGAAGGCAAGGACGACGGCCCCGACGCGGTGGTCACCCACTAAAAAAGCGCTGAAATGTGCGAATCACCCCGCCGGAATTTGGCCTCCGGCGGGGCCTTTTGCGCGCTGCACAACCGGTTTTGGCGCGAAAAAGGGTAGTTTTTACCCTAAAAACGGCGGAAAACTGCGGAATCCGCCTTTTACAGGCGGCGGAACAGGGCTAGACTCTGGGCCTTCATTGACCCTTCCCACTTACAAAGTCAGGGGGACCCCGTGAACAAGAATGAACTCATCGCAAAAATCTCCGACGACACGGACCTGTCAAAGGCCGACACCACCCGCGCCGTCGATGCCGTTTTCGACACGATTACGGCGCAACTCAGTAAAGAAGAGGAAGTACGTCTTGTTGGCTTCGGCACGTTTTCCGTCTCTCACCGGAAAGCCACCGAAGGCCGCAATCCGCGTACGGGTGAGAAGATCCATATCCCCGCCTCGAAACAGCCCAAATTCAAGGCCGGCAAACAGCTCAAGGACTCCGTCAACCGCTAGACGGCGCCTTGGTCTTAGGCCGGGTTTGAGCCCCTTGGGCTTTTAGTCCATCAAGCGTTGTGATAGGAACCGCCCGGTTTCGCGCCGGGCGGTTTTCCTTTGCCCAGGCGGGAAGGGCGGTTAGCTCAGCTGGGAGAGCATTCGGTTTACACCCGAAAGGTCGCAGGTTCGAGCCCTGCACCGCCCACCATTTTCTTTGCACTCACGCAAGTTCATGTCTCTAAAACTCGCAGGTTCGAATCCCGCGGCGTTTGCCGCCTTTTGTGCGTCTACGAAGGTTGACGCCTCAAAGCCGCTTCCAAAACAATCTGCCCAGGCCGCCGAAAATAGTCTCGAACCCCAACAAGCAGTATTTGTTCGGATTCAACTTGAACAATGACACGAGAATTTAGGGAAGTACCGAAGTCATCGTTGAATGCAATGCGGCGCCTTGAAAAGGCGTCATGAACATAGAGCACCGGATCAAGCAAGCCACTTGATTCCGCAGGACTGAGATCTAACTGTACCTCCCAACCTTGACCCTCAAATGAGGGGAGGTTGATTCGAATCCACCTCAACGAAGAGTCATTTTCTTCAACAGCTATTGTACGTTCCACTGAAGCAGTTGGGGTCAAGTTGTTTATCAACCTATCACCAGAGAACTCATCGTCTCTCGGTGGTGTTACGTTAATTGCTCTAAGAATGTTTGTCTCGTCTTGGAAACTTTGTGTCGTTGATCCTGCAATGCAAACTCTCAAATCAAGGTCAAGACGGTCACTCTCCCCATCGAAAGAGTTGTAAGCCCTGAATTGTAATTCTGAGACCAACCATTCATCAGAAATGTACTCGCCCCAAGGTACATCCGCCCCACCGTAAAGGACACTTTCAGGGACTGGACTGCCAGACAGCAACTCAAGATACCTAATCCATGAATTGCACGCAGGATGGCCAGCAAATTCGCCATGATTCTGTTTCACTACCTGGCAGCCGAATTCGGTTAACCGTGCGTCCTGATAGTTGTCATCCGAGTAGTCAACTAGAGAACGAGATCGTAGATAATCCATATCCCAAAGTAACGAATCCTCGTCGTCAGGCCGAAACACAGCTTGGGGAGCCCGACCCATGTACATCATACGCAAAAGTGGCGAAGTTCCCCGTGCATTAATCTCATGGGCGATCTCCTGCCGGTCGTTCAAGTCCATCATACAATCAACGAATCCCGTCAAGTCAGTCAGGTCTTGATGGGTGCTGAGGTCCTGGCGTATCAATCCTCCATCGATTAGTGAGACAACAATGTCTTGGGCGGCGCTGTGGTTGTCGAGATTGATTTTTCGTGAGAAGCGTCCTGCAAGTCTGCTTTCTCTTACTTCATCGTTTGTTGCAACTGCCCACAGGTTCAAGAGATCGGGCATAGGCGTTACCAAGGACGCTACGACCAGAAACCCTGCAACATGCACGACGACATTCTCTGAACGCACGGCAAAGGCAAAAACCAATGCGGCTCCAGCTAATGCCAAAAGCCCTTCGAAGACGCTCCCGGTTGGGTAGTGATTGTGAATAAGACCAATCCCAAGGATGACTAAAACGAAAGCAATAACAGCGAACAACACCAACGAATATTTTTGGGCCAATTCCAAGCCTTTTGCAGATATGAACTGCACATGCCCCGCATTGTGATCAGCGCCGCTATCACCCTCATTGATACCGCCATCACCTCTGTTGGCCCCGCCGCCGTTGTCTCCATTCGCGCCATCACCGTCTTTCCTGTCGCCATCGTCAGCCATTAGTTGTCTCCCTCGGTCATACAACCCTGGCTCATAATCGCACTGGAATGGGAACACGTAAAGATAGCTGTTGAGGGCACTGCAACTGCCCGTTTGCTAAGTGCTTTCAGGGATTTGCTGCCCGTTGCGCGGCTAGATTGGCGCGCTACTCCGCCGCTTGGGGTCGCGCATCCGCCAATGCGTCGAACTCGGCGAGCAAGGCCTCGCCGCCCGTCTCGAGGATTTGCGGGACCAGGGTCTCGCGGCTGCGCTTGGCATTTTCATCGAATACCGTGGTGGCGTGCCAGGTGACGACCTTCTTCCAAAAGGGATCGATGAGGTCGGTGCCGGCAATGGTGCCGCCCTCATTGGTCTTGAAGGTGAAGCTGCGCATCTCCGACAGCGCGGCCTGCAAGTAGGCCACGTGAATGCCTTCGTCGATGCGGATGCGTTCGACCATCTGGGCGGCAAGCTCGCACTCGGACGTCTTGCCGGGGAAGGTGTCCGGGTGGCGGAAGACGGCACAGCTAAAGGCAAAGAAGGCTTCGGCCCGTACCTCAATCATCAGCACATTGGCAAGCAGCGAGAGCAGCTCTCCGTAAGCGCTGGGGATTTGCGGGAAGGGCGGGCCTTCGTCGGGCCGCGCGATGCTCTCAGGAATCTCGCACATGGGGTAGGCGTTGGGCCCATAGACGTGATCGCGCGCGGCGAACCACATGGCGTCGTGTGCGCCCAGGGCCGGGATCTCCGGGTCGCCCCCTTCATCGGCGCCATGAGCGTAAAGCAGCCCCTCATGAAGGTGCCCGGTGCAGGTCTCGGTCACGTCTTCTTCGATAATGTCCTGCCAGCGCGGCGGGGAGAACTCGCACAGCGCCCGGCCCCGCGCCTCGATGACGCCGGTGATGGTGAGTGCGTTCCAGAAGGTCTGGCCCAGCCCGTTCTTTTGCAGCAGCACTTGCTGGGCGAGATTGGGATAGTTGCCGCGCTTCAAAAGCTGCTGGCTTGCATCGATCAGGGGCCAGCCGCGCGCCGTGAGCTGGTCCGCCCACGCCCGCACCGCGGGCCACCGGTTGAGGGTCTTGGGCGAATGATAGGCGCCGTCGGCAGTGAAGCCGCCATGAAGCTGATAGCCCGCCGCCTCGTGGGGCTTTGCATAAGGATGATCGGCCAGCAAATCCTCGCGGGAATAGGCAAGTGCGGTCATGGAGGCCTCCCGAAATCGAAGCCCCAAGAGCTTCCGCGCTAACTGACATCTTGTCAACTTTGGGGGTTAGGAGGGTGATTTGGTTACTGCGATAATATCTTGGCAGCGATGGCTGCGACTCTGTTTTCGTAACCTGTTGTGGAAAGACTCACGAGTTCTTTCTTGATGACATTTGGGTCCCAGAGTTCCCATCTTTTGGATCGAAAGTGCGCTTGTATCTCTTCTAAGTTGTTCTTTCCAGCCACTTTGGCGCACGCAAGACATAGCTTTATCTTCACATTTCTTGGGCACAGCCCCGATTCTTCAGCCTGTTTTTTGAGTCTTGAAAATACGACCTGACGCAGCAGTGGCTCGTTGAATAGTTTGAAGCGGTCGCCTTTTTTGGGACCGCTAAAGTCGCCAATCCTTACTCCAGCTGAATTCAAGTAACTCTTGCACTCAAAGAGCCGAAGGACATTGTCTCTTCCCGAGTATGCCGCGATGTCGATTTCCCATCTGGGGCTAGTCGGACGCTTTATGCGACGTTTCTCCGCTTTGGTGAGGGCTATCTTGAATGAGTTTTGGACCCAGTATCCTTTCTGCCAAAGAAGGTCAGCCATCAGCTCTTCAAATGCGTCCATTGCATCACCTTGCGGCTCAGAGATATACAACTATTAGTATACTTTCTGAGAGTAGAGAGATTCGGAAAAGAGCGAAAACAAGACCGCTTGACAGGACCCGGCGGCTCTTCTATTCCCAGCCGTCCCGGCCCGCCTTGCGCGCCAGGACCCTTCGCGGGGGTGTAGCTCAGCTGGTTAGAGTGCCGGCCTGTCACGCCGGAGGTCGCGGGTTCGAGTCCCGTCACTCCCGCCATTTCATCCATCGACCCAGAACGTCATCTTGGCCTCGCGCAGCGTCAGTTTTGACGCGGGCGCGCCCGCCATTTTTGCGTTGCGAAGTGCACCGAACAGTCCTAGGTTCCGGCCCGCGCCGGGGGGCGATCATGGGCCTGGCCGAGGCCGTTCGGGCCACGCGCGGCAGGCCCATGGAAAGCCGCCCCAATCGCTCTAAGTCACCAACGGCAGGCGCCTTCGGGTGCGCGCCGGCATGTCTTGAGGCCTGTCCCTCGCGAAGGGTAAAGGCCGCCCCGCTAAAGGGTTATGACCCATGCCCGAGATACTGATTGAATATCTGCCGATTGCGATTTTCCTCGGTATTGCAGGGGCGTTGGGCCTTGTTCTTATGGGCATTCCGTTCGCGCTTGCGCCGAAAAACCCCGAACCTGAAAAAATCTCCGCCTACGAATGTGGTTTTAACGCGTTCGACGATGCGCGCATGAAGTTCGACGTGCGCTTTTATCTGGTCGCCATTCTGTTCATCATTTTCGATCTCGAGGTGGCGTTCCTCTTTCCCTGGGCCGTGGTCTATCAGGACCTCATCGAAGGCAGCGGGATACAAGCGCTCGCCTCGCTCGGGCTTCTTTCCATGCTCGTGTTCCTGATCGTGCTCACCGTCGGCTTTATCTATGAGTGGAAGAAGGGGGCGCTGGAATGGGAGTAGGCGCAAGCCAAAAAGGCGCCCCGGCCACGTCCGCGGCCCGCGCCGGCGTTGAAGGCGGCGCACCCGTGGCACCCGACGATCCTTTCTACGTTCAGGTGAACCGTCAGCTTGCGGATAAAGGGTTTCTCGTAACCTCCGCCGATCAGGTGATCAACTGGGCGCGTACGGGCAGCCTCATGTGGATGACCTTTGGGCTCGCCTGTTGCGCTATTGAGATGATGCAGAGCTCCATGCCGCGCTATGACCTTGAGCGCTTCGGCTTTGCGCCGCGCGGCTCGCCCCGCCAGTCCGATGTGATGATCGTTGCGGGCACGCTGACCAACAAAATGGCGCCCGCCTTGCGCAAGGTTTATGACCAGATGCCCGAGCCGCGCTACGTGATCTCCATGGGCTCATGCGCGAACGGGGGCGGCTACTACCACTACTCTTATTCCGTGGTGCGCGGCTGCGACCGCATCGTGCCCGTGGACATCTACGTGCCCGGCTGCCCGCCCACGGCCGAGGCGCTGGTCTATGGCGTGCTGCTGTTGCAGAAGAAAATCCGCCGTACCGGAACAATCGAGCGTTAGGGGCGAAGGGCAGACGGTCAGATGAACGACGAAGCGCTCATTGATCTCGGCGAACACATTTCCTCGGAAATGGAACAGGTCGTGCTCGAAGCCGTTGTCGTCAACGGCGAGCTTACCATCTCCGCTCATGCGGAACACGTGCATCATCTGATGACGTTTCTGCGTGACGATCCCACCTGCCGCTTTTCCATTCTGGTCGACATCTGCGGCGTCGATTACCCGGAACGCTCCAAGCGTTTCGATGTGGTCTATCATCTGCTGTCCCTGCATCAGAACCAGCGCGTGCGCGTGAAGGTACAAACGGACGAGGTGACCTCCGTTCCCAGCATTACCGATGTCTTCAAGGTGGCCAATTGGTTCGAGCGCGAGGCCTTTGATATGTATGGCATCCGCTTTGACGGCCACCCGGACCTGCGCCGCCTGCTAACGGACTACGGGTTTTCCGGCCATCCCTTGCGCAAGGACTTTCCGCTGACGGGCCACATGGAGCTGCGTTACGACGACAGCGTCAAACGCTGTGTCTATGAGCCTGTGAAGCTGACGCAGGAGTTCCGCAATTTCGACTTTCTCTCCCCGTGGGAAGGCCCCGACTACGGCACCCCTACGGCCCAGGACGGGGAGGCGGGCGAATGACCGATCTTGCGCCTGCAGAAGACCGTAAGTTCACCATCAACTTCGGCCCGCAACACCCTGCGGCCCATGGGGTTTTGCGCCTTATCATGGAGCTGGACGGCGAGGTCGTTGATCGGCTCGACCCTCATATCGGCCTCCTTCACCGGGGCACCGAAAAGCTCATCGAGCATAAGACCTATACCCAGGCGATCCCTTACTTCGACCGGCTCGACTATGTGGGCACCATGAACCAGGAGCATGGTTTCTGCCTGGCGGTGGAAAAGCTCCTGGGTCTTGAGGTGCCGCGCCGGGCGCAATTCATCCGCGTGCTTTATTGCGAGATCGGCCGCATCCTCAATCACCTTCTCAATGTGACGACGCAAGCGCTTGACGTGGGCGCGCTGACCCCGCCGCTGTGGGGCTTTGAAGAGCGCGAAAAGCTCATGATCTTTTACGAACGAGTGTGCGGCGCGCGGCTTCACGCCGCCTATTACCGCGTGGGTGGGGTGCATCTCGATATGCCCGACGGTCTGGCGGACGATATTTTCGAGTGGACCGAAACCTTCCCGAAAGTGCTCGACGATCTCCACAATCTCGTCACCGAAAACCGCATCTTCAAGCAGCGCAATGTGGACATTGGCGTCGTTGACCGGGAGCAAGCGCTGTCATGGGGCATGACCGGCGTGATGCTGCGTTCGACGGGCCTTGCCTGGGACCTGCGCCGCGCCCAGCCTTACGAGTGCTACAACGAGCTCGACTTCGACATTCCCATCGGCAAGAACGGCGATTGCTACGACCGCTATCTCATGCGCATGGAAGAGATGGTGCAGTCGCTCAAGATCATGCGCCAGTGCCTTGAGGAAATGCCCGAGGGCGAGGTGATGATTGACGACTACAAGGTCACGCCCCCGCGCCGCGACGAGATGAAGCGCTCCATGGAAGGGCTCATCCATCACTTCAAGATGTTCACCGAAGGCTTCAAGGTGCCTGCGGGAGAAGCCTACGCCGCGGTCGAGGCGCCCAAGGGCGAATTCGGCGTTTATCTCGTCGCCGACGGCACCAACAAGCCCTACCGCTGCAAGATTCGCGCGCCGGGCTTTCCCCACCTTCATGCGCTGGATGAGATGTGCCGGGGACATCTGCTCGCCGACGTTAGCGCCATTATCGGCACCATCGACATCGTTTTTGGTGAAATAGACAGGTAGTCACTGTACGGACTAATAGAGTACGGAAGAATAGAGTACGGAATATGGTCGCACGCCGCCTCAGCCCCAATCAGCCTGACAGCTTCGCGTTCTCGCCGGAGAATGAGTCTTGGGCGCGTGAGGAAATGGCAAAGTTTCCGGAAGGCCGCCAAGCCTCGGCGGTGATCGCGCTTTTGTGGCGGGCGCAGGAACAGGAAGGCTGGCTTTCCAAGCCCGCTATCGACTATGTGGCGGCGATGCTCGAGATGCCGGAGATTCGCGTACTAGAAGTCGCGACCTTTTACACCATGTTCAACCTCGCGCCGGTGGGGGAGCACTTCGTGCAGCTTTGCGGCACCACCCCTTGCATGTTGCGCGGGGCGGAGGACCTCAAAGAGATCTGCCGCGAGCGGATCGGGGCGCCCGGCGAGGTCAGCCGCGACGGCAAGTTCTCATGGATGGAAGTGGAATGCCTCGGCGCCTGCTGCAACGCGCCCATGGTGCAGATCGGCAAGGATTACTTCGAGGACCTGACACCGGAAAGTTTCACCAAGCTTCTCGACGATCTTGCGGCGGGCAAACCCGTCAAGCCCGGCTCGCAAACGGGCCGCGTTTCTTCCGAACCCGAAGGCGGTCTTACGACCTTCAACGAGGGGGCGGAGTGATGCTCGAAGATAAAGATCGCATCTTCACCAACCTCTATGGCCATCACGACTGGCGTCTTGAAGCGGCCAGAAAACGCGGCGCGTGGGACGGCACCCGCGCTTTGCTTGAGCTGGGCCACGAGGGCGTTGTGGACGGCGTAAAAGAATCTGGCCTGCGGGGCCGGGGCGGGGCGGGATTTCCGACGGGCCTTAAATGGTCGTTCATGCCCAAGGAGATCGGTGAGCGGCCGCACTATCTCGTAGTGAACGCGGACGAAAGCGAGCCCGGCACCTGCAAGGACCGGGAGATCATGCGCAACGACCCGCACATTTTCCTTGAGGGCTGCCTGGTCGCCGCTTTCGGAATGCGGGCGCATACGGTCTATATCTACATTCGCGGGGAATATATCCGCGAACGCGAACGCCTCCAGGCCGCTATCGACGAGGCTTATGAGGCGAAGCTCATCGGCAAGAACAACGTCCACGAATGGGATTGCGACATCTATATCGCCCACGGCGCGGGCGCTTATATTTGCGGCGAGGAAACCGCGCTTCTTGAAAGCCTCGAAGGCAAAAAAGGCCAGCCGCGCCTCAAGCCGCCGTTCCCCGCGAATGTGGGGCTTTATGGCTGCCCCACCACCGTGAACAATGTGGAATCGATCGCCGTTGCGCCCGCCATCCTGCGGCGCGGGCCTTCTTGGTTTGCCAGCCTCGGCCGTCCCAATAATACGGGTACGAAGCTTTTCTGCATTTCCGGGCACGTGGAACGCCCCTGCAACGTGGAAGAGGAAATGGGCATTCCCTTCCGTGAGCTGATCGAACGCCACGCGGGCGGGGTGCGCGGCGGCTGGGAAAATTTGCTGGCGGTCATTCCGGGCGGCTCGTCCGTGCCGTGTTTGCCCGCCTCCACCTGCGCGGACCTGCCCATGGATTTCGACACCCTGCAGAGCCACAAGTCGGGTCTCGGTACTGCAGCGGTGATCGTGATGGACAAGTCCACCGACATTATCCGCGCCATCGCAAGGCTTTCTTATTTCTACAAGCACGAAAGCTGCGGGCAATGCACGCCGTGCCGCGAGGGGACGGGCTGGATGTGGCGCGTGCTCGAACGCATGGCGCGGGGCGAAAGCTCATACGCGGAGATTGATAAACTTCTCGATGTCTCGAAGGAGATCGAAGGCCACACTATCTGCGCCTTGGGCGACGCGGCGGCTTGGCCCGTGCAGGGGCTTATCCGCCACTTCCGGCACGTGATCGAAGACCGCATCGACAACTATGCGCGCCCCGGCGCCGCGGCGGCGGAGTAGGCGGTATGACCGATCTCGTCAAAGTCATCATTGACGGCCAGGAGATGGAAGTGCCGCG
>JANQLJ010000024.1 GCA_028280665.1 Alphaproteobacteria bacterium | reverse complement strand
GTCGATCACCTGATCGTACTTGATTTGCACGTCAAGGCGCTGCTGGTCCCAGTCGATGAGCATCTTCACCGGCGCGGGCAAATCCTTGTAGGCGATCAGGTGATCGACCATTTCGACCCCGAAGGTATGGTCGACCCGGACCTTCAGCGCCCCGTGGGTGAGCAAAGCCACATGCGCGGCGGCATCGAGGCGGCAAATCTGACAGTCACCGACGAGACCGGCGCGCGGCTTTTGCATAATATCTCGTTTTCCGTCGCCATGGGCGAAACCCTGGCCGTTGTGGGGCCCCCAGCGGGCGGCAAGGAATATCTCGGGCCTACCCTTGTGCGGCTCTTTTCGCCCTCAAGCGGCAAGCTCACCCTCGACGGGCGCGACATTGGCGGCCTGCCCGAAGGCATTATCGGGCGCTGGGTCGGATACGTTAGTCAGGATACGTACTTTTTCCCTCTAAGTGTGCACGATAACCTCACCTACGGGCTCAAGCACGAACCGCTGCGCGGCGGCGAAATGGATGAGCATGGCCAGGCGCGCCGGACCTGGGCCAAGACGGAAACCTTGCGCGCGGGCAATGCGCCTTTTGACCTTGATGCGGAATGGGTCGATTTGCGCTCCCTCGGCGTGGAAGACGAACGTGCGCTGCGGGCCAAGGTGCGCGAGGTGCTGCGGCTCGTGGGCCTTGAAAGCGACATTTACGATCTTGGCCTTTCCCAGCGCATCACCCCCGAAACGCACCCGGAGCTGACCGAGCGGCTCTTGCAGGCGCGCGCAGGGCTCCACCGGCGCATTCACGAGCGGGGGCTCGATCACCTGGTCGAGAGTTTCGATCCGGACCGCTACAACAAAAACGCCACCCTTGAAGAGAACCTGCTTTTCGGGCGTCCGCGCGGCAGCACCTTCGCCGAAGGGCACCTGCCCGAACATCCCTATTTCGCCGAGGTTCTGCACGATGCCCATATCGCGGACCGGGTGGTGACTATGGGGCTTGAGATCGCGCGCACCATGGTCGAGCTCTTCGCCGATCTGCCGCCTGATCACCCCTTCTTCGATCAGTTTTCGTTTATCTCCGCCGAGGCGCTGCCCGAATACCAAGCCATGGTGAACCGTTACGGGCGGCGCGTTACCTATGACGGGCTTGCCGACGATGACCGCGCGGACCTCGTGAGCCTTGCGCTACGTTATGTGGAGGCGCGCCACCGGCTGGGCCTCATTGATGCCGACTTCGAGGCGCAACTCGTCCTTGCCCGGAAGATTTTCGCGCGCCGCCTGCCGGAACATCTCGAGGCGGCGGTCGAACCTTACGATCCTGACATCTACATCGGCGCGGCGGCGATCCAGGACAATTTGCTCTTTGGGCGCGTGGCCTATGGTCAGGCCCGGGCCGAGGACCGCATCGGCGAGGTGATGACCGAAGTGCTGGGCGAGCTGGGGCTGCACGAGGCGGTGTTCGACGCAGGACTTGATTTTAATGTGGGCCCGGGGGGCAAGCGCCTGACCGCAAGCGAGCGGCAGTTACTCGGCCTTGCCCGCGCCATCTTAAAGCGCCCGGACATCTTGGTGGTGGACGCGGCCCTCGCCGTGCTCGACACGCCCACGCAAGAACAAATACTCAAAAACGTACTCGCCTCGTCGGGCAGCCGCGCGGTCATCTGGATCCTCGCGCGTCCGCATCAGGCGCGGCTTTTCGACCGGGTTCTGGTGATCGACGACGGGCATGTGATCGAGGAAGGCGAACCCGAAGCACTGGAAGCACGCGGCGGGCGGTTCACCGCGCTCGCCGCGAGCCCGCACTAGGCAGGCAGGGAACGGGAGAAAGGAGGGACGAGATGAGCTTAAGCGACGATGTCGAGCTGCTGCGCAAAGTCCCCATTTTCGCAAATGTGGAACTGGCCAAGCTCAAGCTGCTCGCGTTTACCTCCGAGCACATGCGCTTTGATCCAGGCCAGGAGGTTTTCCATCAAGGGGACGCGGGCGATGCGGCGTATGTGATCATCGAAGGGCAAGCCGACGTGATCACCGACACCGCAACCGGGCCGCTCAAGATTCTCGAACTTGGCCCGCATGCTTTCTTAGGCGAGATTGCGATTATCTGCGACGTGCCGCGCACCGCGACCATCGTCGCGCAAACCGAACTTCACACCCTGCGCATTTCCAAAGACCTTTTCTTTCGCTTGATCGAGGAGTTTCCCCAAATGGCGGTGGAGATCATGCGCGTGCTTGCCCAGCGCCTTGAAAGCACGACCCAGGATTTGACCGCCGCGCGCAACGCTTTACGTGAAGCGGGGCTTGAAGGCGGCGAAAAGGACTAAACCATGGCGTACACCAAAGTCGATCCGGCCCGCGCGGAGGATTACCCGCCCAACATTCAAGCGATCTTGAAGGCGCCGAGCCCCGCCTCCTCCTATCTCGGCATGGAGGTGCTGGAGGTGGATACGGAAAACCTCCGTGTACGTCTTGGCTTTAACGCGGAAGAGCGCGTCTGCAACAAATGGGGCGGCATTCATGGCGGCATGGTGGCGGCGATGCTCGACGATCTCATGGCGATCGCCGTGGGGCTGTCTCTTGAATGGGGTGAGATATCGCCCACGCTCGAAATGAAAACCTCTTTCCTCGCCGCGGGCCGCCCCGGGCGGCTGACGGGGGAAGGCCGCACCGTCAAGCGGGGCAAGTCAGTTGTCTTTATCGAGGCCGAGCTGCGCAATGAGGCGGGCGAGCTGGTCGCCACCGGGTCCTCCACCGCGCGCATTGTGCGCATGAAAGGCGATGCGCAGGTGAAGCGCGATGGCACGGGCAAGAGCTAAAGCGGAGAAGTAATAGTGGCGGCGTTCTTGACAGGGATTGGCATACTCGCGGGCCTCGGCATGCTCGCCCTTGGGGGCGACATTCTCATCCGCGGTTCGGTGTCGCTTGCGAAAGCCTTGCGCCTCTCGCCCCTGCTCATCGGGCTCACGGTGGTGGCCTTCGGTACTTCAGCGCCGGAATTGATCGCGTCGGTGCGCGCGGCCCAGCTCGGCGCGCCGGGGATCGCGGTGGGCAATATCGTTGGCTCCAATATCGCGAACATCTTGTTGATCCTCGGCGCCGCCGCGCTCATCACGCCGCTCAGCGCCGCTATGAAGGGCTTCCGCAGGGACGCGACCGCCGTCACCCTCGCCACGCTCTTTTTTGCGCTCGCCATCTTTCTGGGCGGTGCCGAACGCATGTGGGGCGCGGTGGCGCTTCTGGGCCTTGCCGGTTACATCGTCTTCGCCTACCGCACCGGCCGCGCGCAGGGCGAGCCCGGCGTGATCGAAGCCGAAGCCACCTTCGCCGAACGCAACTTCCGCCTCGACCTGGCAACGCTTATGGATCTGGCCCTCGTTGCGGCGGGGCTTTTGATTCTCGGGTTCGGGGGCGATCTCCTGGTGCGCTCCAGCGTCGATGTGGCGCGGATGCTGGACCTTTCGGAAACCTTCATTGGGCTGACGATTGTGGCACTCGGTACCTCCGCACCAGAGCTTGTGGTTTCGATCCTTGCGGCCCTCAAGCGCGAACCCGACGTTGCGGTGGGCAACATCGTAGGCTCGAACATTTTCAACATCCTCGCGGTGCTGGGCGTGACCGCGGTTCTGATCCCCGTGCCCATTGCCGGGGGCCTTGCGGGCTTTGACATCTGGGTCATGCTGGCGGCGACGGCCTTGCTGGTGCTGGTGGCCGCAAGCCGCCACCGCATCCATCGCGCCGAGGGCTTCGCCCTGCTCGGCGCTTACGTGGCGTATCTCGGCGTAAAGCTGTGGCTGGTGATGTAACCGGGCCGGGGCGAACTTCCCTTACCCCTTCAAATCCATAAGCACCGGCGCGTGGTCGGAGGGGCGTTCCCAACCGCGCGCGTCCTTCAGCACACGGATGTTCCCCGCCCCTTCTTTCAGCGCCGGGGTGACCCAGATATGGTCGAGGCGGCGGCCCTTATTCGCGGCGCGCCAGTCCTTCGCGCGATAAGACCACCAGGTATAGAGCTTTTCGGGCTCCGGCAGCTCGGCGCGCATCACATCCACAAAGGCGTGCGATTTGAACAGCCGTTCCATGTGCTCCACCTCGACGGGCGTGTGGCTCACGACCCGCAAGAGCTGCTTGTGGCTCCAAACATCGTGTTCGCACGGCGCGATATTGAGATCGCCGAGCAGCACGATCTTGTTGGCGCGCTTGCCGCGGCGGCGGCCGAACCAATCGGTCATCTCGCTGACGAAATCGAGCTTGTGGGCGAACTTGTCGTTTCGCTCGCGGTTGGGCTCGTCCCCGCCTGCGGGCACATAGAAATTGTGCAGCTCAATGCCGCTGGTCAGCCACACGGCAATGTGGCGGCTGTCGCCCTTGCCGCAGAAATCGCGGGTGGCGGTTTTCGTAAAAGGCACGCGCGAAAGCACCGCGACCCCGTGATAGCCCTTCTGCCCGTTAAGGGCGATGTGGCCGTAGCCGCGCTCGGTAAAGGCCTTGGTGGGAAAACTGCCGTCGGGGCATTTGGTTTCCTGAAGGCAGATGATGTCCGGCGCATGCTCCTCCATAAGGCGGCAGACCAGCCCCTCGCGCAGGCGCACGGAATTGATGTTCCAGGTGGCGATGGTCAGCGTCATGGGCGGGTACGATAACTAGAAAATATTGAGTGTCATGCCCGCCACGCCCATCGGCCAGCGCCCGCGGGCAAAAAGCCGGTAGCGGTGGGTGAAAGGGTGGCCCTCTTCGCCAGCGAGCAGCACCAGAAGTGCGGCGTGGGTCGCCTGGATGCCCGCGCCCACCGCGGCGTTGAGGATCTGCGCATCTTCAAGGTCAGAAAGGTTTGCCACCTCGTCGGCGGCGGCTTTGATTTGCGGCGCAACGACGGAGGTAACAAAGCTCGTCACCACTTCGAATTCTTCTTCGGTAAGGGTTTCGAGCGCCTGCCCCGTAAGGCCCGCGCGCATGGCTTCTTCCCGCGCCCAGCCTTCGCTATCCCAATCAAGGCTTTCCGCCGCCGCCATGGCGTCTTCCCAGGTGCCCACCCGGGCGGGCGCGGCATCCGAAAAGCCAAGCGCGCTCAAATAGGCGTTTGCTGCCTCAAGGTCCTCGTCGGTCAAGGCATCGCCCAGCCGCGCAAACCATGGCGCGCGGGCGGCCCCGCCCGCAAAGCGGCGGACCAGGGCAATGGCGGGCTGGCGCTCGATAAGCTCCTCAATCAAGGGGTCGTCGAGGGCCGAAGCCTCATCTTCTGGCTCAAACGGATCGTCGAATTTCATAGGCCGGTCTTAGGGTGAATTATGGTGCAGTGCATAGCGGAGAGACTATCACCTCTTTCCGAAGGAAAGCTCTCGCGTAATTGGTGTGAGATGCGGAGAGACCGAAAATCACGATTCCCGCTTGACAGTGGCGCGAACACCAACACGTGCAGGCCAAAAAAATGGCGCCCGGCTTAGGGCGAGCCGGGCGCCTGATTGCGCGTCTAAGCGCCTGGCACCGGGAGGGGATGATCCGGCGCCTCCGGCCAGGCCAAGGATCTGCAAGCGGGGGGGCAACGCTGATCCCAAGTCGGTCCTGGCCGAATACGAAAAGAGTATAGGTCAAATCACCCAAAGGGGCAATGATTTTCTCAAGGATTCCGGGGAGTTGCGTGATTTCACCCAAGCACTTTGCCGGTCTCATGCGCGCCGTGCGTGTCCCCGTGAGCCCCGCCTTCGCTGTGCTCGGGCAGGCACAGGTGTGTTATCAAATGGTTAATCACGGCGCGGAGCGATTCGGATTTGGTAATCTTTTCGCGGGGTTCGGACTCGTGAGGCGGGGAGGCACTGTTTACGTCCCATTAATGATAAATCTGCAACAGAACCGGTAAAATCTTCAGTCGAGCGAGCCGGGGGTTGGGTTTAATTCTCGTATTTGGTGTGAAAATTATTCACGGGCGAAAAGCCTGCCCAGCGGCGGGGAAAGGGGCGCATGACCGCCGTCAGGCGCCCGCCAGGCCGCTGTTCTCCCTAGACCAGGCCATTTTGAAGTCCCGTGTAAAGCACCGCGGCAAATCCGAACGTCGCAGCGGCATAGCAAAAGGCAATCACAGTTGTTCTCATCTCACTCTCCATCCTCTTAAGCAGTCCCAAGCAATCTCAGGGCAGTCCTGCCCGCGTGGAGGGAGGTGGGGGCCGCCCGTGCCTTTCGCACCGCAAAAAGAAGCCGGGGATTTGTCAGCGCCCGCCGCATCTGTTGACGGCGAGTGCGGGCCGGGGCGTTAAGGCGTTGAAATCGTGCGGGAACTTAGTCGTATTCGTCGTCGTCAAAGCGCGGGAAACGGAAAAGATCGTCCGATAACTCGGCCACCTCTTGGACTTCGCGCAAGGCGATGGTGGTGCGGCGGCCCTGGGCATCGACGATGATCCATTGGCGCAGCTCCATGCCCGGGTTTGAAAAGACCAGTGTCAGCTCGCCTTGCGCGATGCCGCTGTCCTCGGTTGCCACCACGCGAAGCTGGCCGGGCAGCCGCTCGACCTGGGTGATGTGGGCATCGGCGGTGAGATCCACATTGCGCCTTAAAAGCACCCGCAGCGGCGTGGCGCCGATGGGGTACTGGCTGGTGGTCTCAAGCTCCGCATTGACGATGCCCACAAACCCGCCGTCGGAAATGAAGGTGAGCGGGATGGGTGGGTCGTATTCGAAGCGCAGCCGTGTGCGCTCGGCCATGTAGAAGGTGCCTTCGGAAAAGCCGCCACCCGTGTCGGAGATTTGGATAAACCGCCCGGTGAGAAACCCAAGCCCGTTGAGGTAGTCGTTGACACGCTGAAGGTCGGCGATCTGCTGATCGCTAAAGGGAGTTTGCGCGCGCGCGGGCGAAGGCGCGAGCGCAATAATGGCAAAAAGGGTCAGCGCGGCCGCTAAGGCGACGGTCAAAGCCCGGGCTTTGGTCACGGCAAACATCCTTGTTACGGCCCTACCCGCGCCGATCCTCGCGCGGGAGTGTGACGAAATCTAGCCCCTATCTAGCCCGCGCGGGCCCCCGCACGCGCTAAAAATCACTGTGATCGGAGACCAGGACCTCGCGCTTGCCCGAATGATTGGGCCCGGAGATAACGCCTTCGTCTTCCATCTGCTCGACGATACGCGCCGCGCGGTTATAGCCGATCTGCAGCTTGCGCTGGATGTAAGAGGTGGAAACCTTGCGGTCCCGCGCGACGATGGCGACGGCTTGATCGTAAAGCTCGTCACCCGAGCCGTCGCCGCCGAACATGGCAAGGGGGTCTTCGCCCGGTTCGGGATCGCGCGTCACGTCGTCGATGTAATTGGGCCGGCCTTGTTTCTTGAGATAGCCGACGACCTGTTCCACATCATCGTCGGAAACGAACGGCCCGTGCACCCGGCGGATGCGCCCGCCGCCCGCCATGTAAAGCATGTCGCCCTGGCCCAGCCGCTGTTCTGCGCCCTGTTCGCCCAGCACCGTGCGGCTGTCGATCTTCGAGGTGACTTGGAACGACATGCGCGTTGGGAAGTTCGCCTTGATGGTGCCGGTGATCACGTCCACCGACGGGCGTTGGGTCGCTGTGATCAAGTGGATCCCAGCGGCGCGGGCCATTTGCGCAAGCCGCTGAACCGCGCCTTCGATGTCTTTGCCCGCGACCATCATAAGGTCGGCCATCTCGTCAATGACAACCACGATGAACGGCATGGCTTCGGGTTCGATGATCTCGGTCTCGTAAATGGGCGCGCCGGTTTCCTTGTCGAACCCGGTCTGGATCGTGCGACTGAGCTTTTCGTTCTTGTCCAGCGCGTCGGCGATCCGCTCGTTAAATCCTTGGATGTTCCGTACACCAAGTTTCGACATGCGGCGGTAGCGGTCTTCCATTTCCCGCACCACCCATTTGAGCGCGACAACCGCTTTCTTGGGGTCCGTCACAACCGGCGTCAGCAAATGGGGAATGCCTTCATAGACCGAAAGCTCGAGCATCTTGGGGTCGATCAGGATCAGCTTGCAGTGATCTGGCGGCAGCCGGTAGATCAGCGACAAGATCATGGTGTTGATGGCGACCGACTTGCCCGAGCCCGTGGTTCCGGCAATCAAAAGGTGCGGCATGGTTGAAAGATCGGCGATGACGGGCTCGCCGCCAATCGCCTTGCCCAGCGCCAACGCCAGGCGCGAGGCGGTGTTCTCGTAAGATGCGGTTGAAAGAAGTTCGCGCAGCGAAACCGTTTCCCGGCGCGCGTTGGGCAGTTCAATGCCGATCACGCTCTTGCCCGGCACCACCGCGACGCGGGCGGACACCGCGCTCATGGACCGCGCGATGTCGTCGGCGAGCCCGATCACGCGGCTCGCTTTGATACCGGCCGCGGGCTCAAGCTCATAAAGTGTCACCACCGGGCCGGGGCGCACATTGGTGATCTCACCCTTGATGCCATAATCGTTGAGAACGGATTCAAGCAGCCGCGCATTTTGCTGAAGCGCGTCGTCGGAAATCTCCGGGCCGATCGACGGCGGCGCCTTGCTGAGCAGCGAAAGCGAGGGCAGCTTGTAGTCCTCGCCGATAAGATCGAGCGTGGGCTGCGCGTCTTCAAGCGCGCGCTTTCCTGGTTTGGGCACCCGCTTGGTGCGCGTGACCTTGGGCGCGCGGCGCGGGCGGGGATGCAGGCGGTCTTCGTCTTCCATCATGTCGTCAGAGGGCGCGGCGTCGAAAGCGGCCTCGGCCACGCGGCGTTCGATGCGGGGGCCCGCGCGCAGTTTTAGTTTTGCCCAGCGGACAAAGCGCGCGCTCCAGTCAAGGGTGTAGTCGTAAGCCAGCCAGCTCCAATCGAGCAGCAACGATCCGATATCGGCAAAGTCGCGGCGGCGCAGCCCCATGGCAAAGCTCACCGCAACAATGCCGCCCGCGCCAAGCGCAAAGCCGGCAAGACCAATGCCCCAAGATGGTAGCGTCAAACCAAAGAGCCCGGCAGAACTTTGCAGAGCGGCGATGACCGCAACTCCTAAGAGCCCGCCAATTCCCGTGGTAAGCGGCGCGGGACCTTCAACCGGCAACGTGGCGAGCGCGCCCGCCACCAGTGCGACCCCCAGCGCCCAGGCGGAAATCCGTACCCAGATGAAAGGAAGCTCGGCCTTTGCCATGGCCAGCCAGCCCCAAACCGCAAGGGGTGCGAACAGGGCAAGCGCGGCGAGCCCCAGGTTTTGCCACATAAGGTCGGCAAAAATTGCGCCGGGCCGCCCGAGAAAATTATGGATGGTGCCATCGCCGGAACTGTTAAGGCTCGCATCGGTGGGCGCGTAGCTCATGAGCGCCGTCGCGCCCGCGAGCGCCACCAGCCCCAGGGTGATGCCGGCGATCTCTGACACGCGATTGAAGGCAAACTCCTTGGCCATCTCCATAAGGCCGGGGTGGGCGCGGGCGCGTCTAGCCATGGGGCGGCTCCTTTTGGCGTCGGGGTTCTGTTTCGTTCTTCATGTCAAACTCGTCAGGTGGGGCCATGACCGGGCGCGGGCGCACCCTTTGTTCTCTGGGTGTTCTGATTGGACCTGAGTAACCTTAATGGCCCGTCAAAGCGGGGTCCACAAAAGATCGGTTAATGATTTGTTAACAATTTGAAGGCGCTATAAGGCGTTCTTAACGTATGCGCAACCATGCGGCCCGAGCGGATTTTCACCCGGGCCGTGCGTTTTAGGGGGCAAACTCGCCCCTCACGTGTTGACGAATTCCGGGTAGGCCTCAAGGCCCAGCTCGGAGTAATCGAGCCCGTCGAGTTCCTCCTCGGGGCTCACGCGAATGCCGACCGTATATTTAAGGGCCGCCCAGACGGCGGCGCTCGCCAGGCAAACGAAAAGCCCGATCGCTACGACGCCGATGAACTGGCCGAGAAAGGTCGGGTCGCCAACATGTCCCCTAACCCAGATAAACCGAAGAAGGTTTCAGCCTGCCCCCCCATATGGGCGCCAATGCGAATGACCTCGGGTATGGCCCGAGTAATCAAGGCCGCTTTGGCGTTAGAACCCAGCTTGAGGCCGTCGCACACCCCCACTGCGATCGCCATCACATTCTTCAGCGTTCCCCCTAATTCGGCG
>JANQLJ010000008.1 GCA_028280665.1 Alphaproteobacteria bacterium | reverse complement strand
TTTTTCAATCGGAGATCTTGTTCGCCAGCGGCTCGGCCGAGCTGAGCCCGGCGGGCCAGGTGGAGCTTCAGCGCTTTGCCGGTATCTTGAGCGAGGTCTCCGCCACCATTCCCGCCGAGATCAGTTGGGTCCTGCGCGTCGATGGCCATACGGACGTGCGCCCCATTAACACGCCCGCATTTCCAAGCAACTGGCACCTTTCCGCCGCGCGCGCCATCGCGGTGGTTGAGTTTCTCACATCGCGGGGAATTCCGCCCGAGCGGCTGGTTGCCGCGGGCTTCGGCGAGTTCCAGCCGCTTGACGCAGGCGGCACCGACGCCGCCTATCGCCGCAACCGGCGCATCGAATTCAAACTAACCGAGCGCTAGCCGCCCACCACGTGCTCGTTGGTGGGCCGGCAGACGACCACGTGAGGATCAAAGACCACCCCGATGAGCATAGTGCCGTCGTGATAGACCGCGGTGGCTGATCCCGACGCAAGGCTCCCATCACCGAGATAGACCTCGGCCACCGTGCCGCCTTCGCTCCCTTCGCCCCCTTCGGGCGTCAGCATAAAGACCTGCGCGGGGCTCAGGCTTGCCGGGTCCTCCATCGAATCGAGCAGTTTAAAAAGCTGCGGGTGCCCGGCAATCCAGATGCGCCCCGCCTCGTCGATATCGATATTGTCGAGCCCCGGGCCGAGCCGCAGAATGCCGCCCTCGCCGGAACGCAATGTCAGCGCGCCGGTTTCCACATCCCGGTCATAGATGCGCAAAGTACCGTCGGAGGTTTCGGCAAGATAGAGCGTCGCGCCGTCCGAACTGACATTGACACCGTTCGCCATGGTGAGCCCGCGCGCCGCAACTTCCGCCGCCTCGCCATCAAAATAAACCAGCGTGGTACGGTTCAGCCGCAGATAAGCCTCGAGCATAAAGCCGAGGCTCTCCCGCTCCCCCGTCGAAAAGTCGTTGCCCACATAAAAGGAACGCGGGCCCACGGCGACAAGATCGTTCGGCGAGACGATAAGCGGATCGGTAATGCTTTCCACATGCGCCAGTGCCGGACGCCCATCCGCCCAGTAGCGCAGATCGAAAACTTCAATCACCTGACGGCCATCCGCCGGGTGATTGATCACGAACAACCGTTTGCCCTCGGGCCCGTCATAAAGGCTGATGCCGTGGGGCCGGAAGTCCGCGGGGCTCTGCGGTGTGATGCTGATAATGCCCGCGCCCGACGCGTCCACGCGAAACGCCTCGATGGCGCCGCGCACGTCTGCGCCTGGGTCTTCGGCGGCGCGCCGGTCGAAGGCGGAAACGAAAACCCAGCCCGTGTCACGGTCGATCAGCAAATCTTCCGTGCCGCCCGCAAAGCCGTCCAAGCGCTCGCATGTCCCCTCGAAATGCGGCTCGACCGTGCTGAAGGCGCCCATGTCCGAAAGAAGGTTAACGTAGTAAAGCCCCACGCCCAGCGCCGCGATCAGAACCACGGCCACCCCAATCATTACTGTACGCATTGTACCCCGTCCTCTACTTCCCCAAGGTCTGCTTGATCTTATATCACTCTGCGGCGCTATCGCCCAAACGGCGGCCCAGGGCCTCATCGTTCGCGCCAAACTGCAAGCGCGCGAGCTTGGCATAAAGACCGCCTTCGCGGACAAGCTCATCATGACAGCCGGTGGCAACGACGCGGCCTTCGTCCATCACCACGATGCGGTCGGCGCGCTGGACAGTCGCAAGGCGGTGCGCGATCACAATCGTCGTGCGGCCTTCCATGACACGCCCGAGCGCAAGCTGCACCAGCCGTTCGTTTTCCGCATCGAGCGCGCTGGTCGCCTCGTCAAGCAACAGCACAGGCGCCTCGCGCAGGATCGCCCGCGCCATGGCGATGCGCTGGCGCTGGCCGCCGGAAAGCGTAACCCCCCGTTCGCCCACCGGCGTCTCATACCCTTCCGGCAGTGCACTGATGAAATCATGAGCGGCGGCGGCCTTGGCCGCGTCGGTCACCGCCGCTTCACCCGCTTCGGGCCGGCCATAGAGAATGTTGTCCCGCACGGTTCCCGCAAAGATCACCGGGTCTTGCGCCACCACCGCAATCCTTTGGCGCAGCTCGGTGGGATCAGCGGTCTTAAGCTCAACCCCGTCAAAGGCGATGGAGCCGCTTTGCGGATCGTAAAACCGCATGAGCAATTGGAAGACTGTTGTCTTGCCCGCGCCCGAGGGTCCCACCAGCGCAACGCTCTCCCCTGGTTTCACATGAAGGGAAAAACCATCGAGCGCTTGGGAGTCAGGCCGCGTGGGATAACGGAAGGTGACGTGCTCGAAACGAATGTCCCCTTGCGGCGGATGCGGCATCGCCACCGGCTCTAATGGCGCAGTCACTTGCGGTTCAACGTCGAGCAGTTCAACCAGCCGCTCCGTTGCGCCCGCCGCACGCTGCAAATCGCCCCACACCTCGCTAAGCGCGGCAAAGGCGCCCGCAGCAAAGACCGCGTAAAGCACGAACTGGCTCAGCTCGCCGCCGGTCATCGTGCCCTCGAGCACCGCATGGGAGCCCGCCCAAAGAACGCCGACCACCGCCGCAAAAATCGCAAAGAAAGCAATCGCCGTCAGAAGCGAGCGGGCCCGGTTGCGCCGCACGGCAACGCGGAAGGCCCGTTCCACTGCACCCCCGAACCGCGTGCGATCAATTACCTCATGAGTGAAGGCCTGCACGGTCTGGATCGCATTGAGGCTTTCGCCCGCATGCGCACCCGTATCGGCCACCCGGTCCTGGCTTTGCCGCGAAAGGGTCCTGACCCAGCGGCCAAAGACGATCAACGGAATCAGGATCACCGGCAGCGCCAGCACCACAAGGCCCGAAAGGCGTGGGCTCGTCCACACAAGCAAGGTGACCGACCCCACAAGCAAAAGCAGATTGCGTAAAGCAATCGACACGCTTGAGCCCACTACCGTCTGCACCAGAGTAGTGTCCGTCGTCAGCCGCGAGAGCACTTCGCCCGTGCGCGTCACCTCGAAGAAAGCGGGGCTGAGGCCCGTCACGTGGTTGTAAACATCGCGGCGAAGATCGGCGACCACGCGCTCGCCCAACCAAGCCACAAAGAAAAACCGCATGGCCGACGCAATGCCGAGCACCGCGGCGACGCCCAGCATGGCGAGAAAGTAATTGTTGATGATATCCGCATTTTCCGGTGAGAAGCCGTAATTGATCATCCCCCGCACAGCCATGGGCACAACGAGCGTCGCGGCCGTGGCGAGCAGCAGGAAAAAACCCGCGCCTGCAAGCGGCCCCTTGTGGCGCAGCAGATAAGGCAGAAGACGGCGGAGCGCGCCCATGTCCCGCCCCGGGGCGCGGCGCGCGGCCTCGTGCTCGATGGCTTCGGTATAGCCGGTCTGTGACCCGTGCCGCGGCAAGCTGGTCTCCCCCCGGAAATGGCGATGGACTCCATATAACCTTTCCTCAGCCGTTCCCAAAGCCTTGAAAATGCGGCGATTTACCCCGCCGCATGACCTTTCAGCCCGAATCAAGCGGCGGGCCTTGCCCCCCGCGGGCGATGGCGCTATAAGCCCGCTTCCTTGAACCATCAGGGCTGGCGACGCACGCGCCCGATGAGGATTTGTGAGATGAAACCGGATATCCACCCCGACTACCACTTCATCACGTTGAAGCTGAACGACGGGACGGAAATTGTGACGCGCTCCACCTACGGCGCGGACGGCGACACGCTGACGCTGGATATCGACCCCACCACGCACCCGGCGTGGACCGGCGGCTCGCAAACGCTGGTGGACCGCGGTGGCCGCGTCTCCCGCTTCAAGGACAAGTTTGGCGGCTTCCTGGGCTCATAAGCCCGTAACTCTCGATTTACTTGCTGGATTGATTGAAGGCCGCGGCCAGCGCGTCGTGCTGGGCCTGAACACCGCCTGCTGTATTGGCGGGGCGGCCCATGCGGTAAAGCTGATCGTCGAGCCGTTCCACCCGGTCGTAAAGCTGCCCGCTCCGTTCAAGCAGATCAGCAAGCGTTCCCGGTATCAGTTCGATCCCGTCAAGGGCGCGCGCCCGGCACACCTCTTGCGCACCAAGCCGGTACTTCGGCTGCGAGGCTTCTTCGGGTGTCATTTCCTTTTCGCGCACCGCGCGCTGTACCAAGAGCCAGCTTGCCACCTGCATCAGCCGCGTGGTGACGCGCATGCTTTCGCCCGCGTAAGCCAAGGCGCCCCGCCGCGGGAGAGTCTTGGATTCTTCGCGCCCCTCGCCGTCGAGATAGGCCGCCGTTTCCTCAACCAGCGCCATGCCGTCATCGAAGGTGCGCTCGAAAAGCTCCGAGGTCGTAAAATCGTTCACCGCATCCCGAATGGCATCGGCATTCGCGGGGTCAGCATCTTCAGAAGCGGGATGTGGCGGAAACCCTTCGCTCATCCTGATCTTGCGCTCCCTTGTCCTCTTGTGTCCTTTTGCGGGCCACAATTTGCGCCGCAGGCCCACATCCTTGAAAGCGATGTGCCAGTTGTCTTTAAGAAATATTGACAAAAAAATAACGCCGAAAGCCAAGCATTCGGCGGTTAAGGGTAAATGCGCGCACAAATCCGCGCGGAAATGAAACAGCTATTTCTTAAAGACCGCTTCCGCGTCCGAGCGGGCGCCTTCCTTGTTGCCAAGGATGTCTTTCGTGCGCTCGATTTCTTCCTGAAGCCAGACGATCCGCGCCTCAAGCTCGTCGACCGACAACCGGTTGAGCTCATCATTGGTGGGACGGTGAAAAAGATCAGGCTTGGCGGGGCGGTCGTCTTCATCCATCATTGCTTTAGGTCCTCCTTTCGTCTTGCGCACCAAAGGCGCATATTGTGCGCCTCTTGATCCCCCTCTTCAAGGTTTGCCGCGGAGTAATTCCGACCATGGCCCCTAACACGCCCGCAACCATGACCGCCGTCGAAATAACCGAGCCCGGCGGCGCGGAGGTGCTGAAACCGGTGAGCCGGCCCGTTCCCGCGCCGGGCCATGGCGAGGTGCTTGTGAAAGTCGCCGCCGCCGGGGTCAACCGGCCGGACATCGTCCAGCGCCAAGGATTTTATCCCCCGCCCCCGGGCGCGTCGGATTTGCCGGGGCTGGAGATCGCGGGCACCGTCGCGGGTTGCGGCCCCGGCGTTAACGGCATTGCGCGGGGCGACTGGGTTTGCGCGCTCGTTCCCGGCGGCGGCTATGCCGAGTATTGCCTTGCGGATGCGCCCTTGGTTTTGCCGGTTCCGGGATCGCTTGATCTTATTGAAGCGGCGGGATTGCCGGAGACGTTCTTCACGGTCTGGACCAACGTGTTCGACCGCGCCCGCCTTGCGCACGATGAATCGATCCTCGTCCACGGCGGCACAAGCGGCATCGGCACCACCGCCATTCAGCTCACCAGTATTTTCGGGGCGCGGGTCTTTGCCACCGCGGGTTCGGCAGAGAAATGCGCAGCCTGCGAAAATCTCGGCGCGGAACGGGCGATCAACTACCGCGAAGAAGACTTCGTCGAGATCACCCAAAAAGCCACCAAGGGCCGCGGTGTCGATGTTGTTCTCGACATGGTTGGCGGCGCCTACGTGGAACGGAACATGAAGGCGCTCGCTGTCGAGGGCCGGCTCGTCAACATCGCCTTTCTTGAGGGCGCGCAAGTGGAACTCAATCTTCTCCCGCTGATGCTCAAGCGGCTGACGCTTACGGGTTCCACATTGCGGCCCCGCCCGCTTGAGGAAAAGACCGCGATTGCCGAGGCCTTGCGGGAGCGGGTCTGGCCTCTGCTGGACGCAGGCCGGATCGCGCCGGTGATCGACAGCACCTTCCCGCTGGCTGAAGCCGCAAAGGCGCACGCGCGCATGGAAGACGGCGCACATATCGGTAAAATCATATTGAAAACCGGTGGTTAGCGCGATTTCCTGAGAGATGGAAATTGATCGTTCACATGGGGGCCAAAACCCCCTATAAGCGCCCCCAAGATTATCCCCTGATGGCGTGACTTGAGGTGGGACCCCGCGATGAGCCTGAACACTCTCGCGAGAACGAGACCCCGTTCAAGCGCGCCAGAGAATTGGAGACCCGACCGATGTCAGACAACCTGCCGCTGATGCCCAAGGCGACCGCCGTTTGGCTGGTGGACAATACGGCACTTACTTTTGACCAGATTGCGGATTTTTGCGGCCTGCACCCGCTTGAAGTGAAAGGCATTGCCGATGGCGAGGTGGCGGCCGGCATTCGCGGGCGCAACCCGATGCTGAACCATGAGCTCACGCGCGAGGAAATCGGCAAGGGCGAAGCCGACAGTACCTATCGCCTGAGCCTGACCAAACGCACGGTGACGGTGCCTGAGAAGAAGCGCTCGGGGCCCCGCTACACCCCAGTCTCGCGGCGTCAGGACCGGCCCAACGCCATCCTGTGGCTGGTGCGCAATCATCCCGAGCTATCGGATGCGCAGATCTCGCGCCTTGTGGGCACGACCAAGCCGACCATCGTTTCCATTCGCGAAAAGACCCACTGGAACTATTCGAACCTCAAGCCCATCGACCCTGTCTCTTTGGGCCTGACAAGCCAGATCGACCTCGATGCGGCGGTTCAGAAAGCCGCCAAGCGCCGCGCCAAGATGCAGCCTGCTGAGGCGGAAAGCCCGACGCTCAAACCCGCGAGCGAGACGGTGGTAACGCCGGAGCCTGTCCTGCCCGCAGACCCGGCGCCCCAAGACGAAGAGGAAAAGAAAGACGAGCCCGACGCGGCCAGCGTCTTTGCCGGTTTCGGCTCAGCCTCCGATGCGGACAACGACAACACCTGACACGCGCTAAGCCTTGTCATCCCCAATGGTGAGGTTCAAGGCGAGCCGTCCGCCATCGGCATAGATGGTCTGCCCAGTGATGTAGCTCGCTTCCTGCGAGGCAAGAAACACCGCGATCGAGGCAATCTCTTCAGGATCGCCTATGCGGCCAAGCGGCGTGCGGGAGAGAATCCGTTTGCGTTCGGTTCCGCGGCCCGCGCGCTTCTTGAGAATTTCCGTATTGATGTTGCCCGGCCCGATGGCATTGACGTGAATCCCATGGGGCGCAAGCGCCAGCGACATGACTTTAGTGAGCTGGCCCAGCGCGCCCTTGGAGACCGCGTAAGGCACGTGTTCAGGGCTGCCCACCACCGCCTCGACCGAGGTGATGTTGATGATCGAATAAAGCTTGCCGGATTCCGAAACGCGGCCCTCGGACTCGATTTGTTCGACCATCTGTTTGGCGGCCGCCTGCGCGGTCAAGAACGCGCCGCGGAGATTGACGTTCAGGATGCGGTCGAACTCATCTTCCGACAGATCGAGAAACGCGGCATCCCCGACGATCCCGGCATTGTTCACCAGAATGTCGATGCGGCCATATTCTTCGAGCGTCGCTGCGATGAGATTGTGAACGTCCAGCCGGTCGCCCACGTCGCACGGCACGAACTTCGCCTGCCCGCCCGCCGAGCGGACTTCCTCTTCCGCGCCAGGGCCCGCCTCCTGGTCGACATCGGCGATGACGACTTTGGCGCCTTTACGCGCAAACGCCAGCGCGCAGGCAAGGCCAATACCGTTGGCACCCCCCGTGACGATGGCGACGCGATCTCCCCAGGCCATGGCTTGTTCCTTTCTTGCCGACACGCACATCAGCGGCGTGCGGCGGGGCGATCATATAGCTGATCTGAACATGATCAACATGGCTGAGGGGATGGCCGGCCTTGCCCGTTCAGGACGCCGGTATTGTATCGCTGACCTTAAGCTGCTCTGGGACGGTGGGCGCAAGCTTGCACGTTAGCCGGTATACGCTCCGGCACGCCTAGCGACGGTAAAACCGCCATACCGTCGCCATCGCACAGCCGCAGCACAGCGATGGCCGAGCGCACTACTACCCAAACCGACACCAGCAGGAACAACAGCCGGCCAAGGGACGGCAGCCACGCATATTCCATGACGGAAAACAGCCCTGCAAGCACAAGCACCATGGCGACTGAGTAGAGCGCCACCCAAAAGGTCTGGATGATAAAATCGTAATGCGACTGCGCTATCTCCGAAGCATCCCGGCGGGCGGTTAAGGCCATGATCAATGCAAGCGCGGCCGTCACGCCAGTGACAACGCCAAGGAGCATCAAAATATACGTGGCGAGAGGGAATGAACGTTCTTCGGCGGTGGCGAGCGGGGCCACGGGAGCGAGCGAGGCAGTCATCGGTTTGGCCTTTCAGCTTTCTGACTAGGATGGATTTCAACCAAAATCGATTACCATTCGCCTTTCTTTTTTAGTTAACGGTAAGCTTGCCGAAACGGGACAGGCGGCGCTAGCTTCGAGCGCAAGCCCGCACAAGCCCTCACCGCATTATCGTAAAGGAGAAAGCGCCGTGAGCAGTCCTTATGACCGCGATCTTGAAAAAAATCCGGCAAATTATCAGCCGCTGACGCCGCTCACGTTTCTCGAACGCTCCGCCGCCACCTACCCGGACCACCCCGCCGTGCGTCACGGGGCGAAGGTTTTCACCTATGCGGAGTTCTATGCGCGGTGCCGGCGGCTGGGATCAGCGCTCGACGCGCGCAGCATCGGCAAGGGCGATACGGTCGCTATCGTTTCGGCAAACACGCCGCCGATGCTCGAGGCCCATTACGGCGTGCCCATGACAAAAGCCGTCGTCAACACCATCAACTTCCGCCTCTCGGCGAAAGAGATCGCGTTCATCCTGGATCACGGCGAAGCGAAGGTGCTGATTGTCGATCCGGAGTTTTCCGCGCTCTGCAAAGAGGCGCTTTCCCTTTGCGACGCCAAGCCTTTCGTCATCGATATTGAAGACGAGGAGTATGACGGGCCCAGCGAGCGCATTGGCG
>JANQLJ010000127.1 GCA_028280665.1 Alphaproteobacteria bacterium | reverse complement strand
CTGGAAGTCATCGACAAGGACCGCCACAACGACGATTACCGCAATTGGACCTTCAGCCGAAGCCGGGGCGGCACCGAGCCCGGCAAGCCCCCATTTGAGCGCTGACCTTTTTCTTTTTCCCATCAACGCGGCTCTCCTCTTGCCAGTCTTGCCATAGCGGTTATGTGCGGGCGCCCGCTCAAGGCCGGCCCGGCGAGGGTTACAGATCAAGACCCGTGCCGCCGCGGGGCGAAGGTGAAAAGTCGAGGAATCTTGCGGGGTTTGGGATGTTTGAGGCGCTGCCCCGCCGCGTCGGGGCCCATGCATTGGGCAGGGCCCTGCCTAGGAAATAGGCAAGGGGGTCTTGGGCAGGATGGCTTCCATGGCCGCGCCGAGGCGCAAGAGTTTCGCCTCAGAGCCCCCTGGCCCCATCAGCATAAGGCCCACGGGCAAGGGGGGCTGCCCCGCCCCGCGTGCGGTCAGCCCGCACGGCACCGTGAGCGCCGCAAGCCCGAGCTTGTTGGCAAGGCGGGTAAAGCGCACCGCGCTGAGGTTTGCCGCCGAATAGCCCTCGCGCGCCTCGAGATCGGCGATGCGCGGCGGCGGCTCGGCGACCGTGGGCAGGATCACCGCATCAAAAGGCGCCGCCTCGCGCGCGTAGTCCCTTGCAAGCGCTTCAAACCGGCCAAAGAGAGCCAAGGCCGCACTGCTTGAAAGGGTCTCAGCGCCCTTTTTCATCCGCATACGGACACCGGGAAAAACTTTATCCGGATCGCTTTCGATAAGATCACCCCAAATCGCCCAAGCCTCGGCGGCAACGGGCGTGCCTTTCTCGTCCAGCAGCTCGTTCGTTTGCTCGATGCTGCCCAGCGTTTCGGTGGTCACAAGCGCGCCTGCCTTGCGGAGCTTCTCAGTTGCCGCCTCGAAGGTTGCCCAAACATCCGGGTGCGTCTCGACCTCCATCACTTGCGGAATGGCGAATGCGGCGCGGGCAAGGGGGGCGGCTGAAAGATCGGGCACCTGCCGCCGCGCAAGAACAGCCCACAAGGCGCCCGCGTCGGCAACGGTACGTGCGATGGGCCCGACCGTGTCGAAGGTGGGGCTGAGAGGCTGGATACCGTCGAGCGGTATGGACCCCGCCGTGGTCTTAAGGCCCACGAGCCCGTTCCACGCGGCGGGGATCCGCACCGAGCCCGCAGTGTCGGTCCCCACGCCGATGGGGGCGAGCCCCGTTGCGACTGCGACCGCCGTTCCGCAGGACGAGCCGCCCGGCGCGCGGGGCTCCTCTGGGTCGAAGGGATTGTCCGGGCTGCCCATGGTCGGGTTGTAGCCAAGACCGGAAAATGCAAATTCCACAAGCGCCGTCTTTCCCAAAGTGACGATGCCAGCGCGCACGGCGCGGGCAAGAACCGTGGCGTCGCGCTTCGCCATATGATGCTTGAGCAAAAGCGAGCCGTTGGTGGTGGGCGCACCCACCGCTTCCACATTGTCCTTCCAGGCCGCCGGCACGCCATCAAGCGGCGAGCGGCGGAGGCCGCGCTTTGCCCGGTCGTGGGCGGCAATGGCTTCGGCAAGCGCGCGTTCTTCCGAGCCGTGCCAGAAGATGCGCGCGCCGGGGTCGTGATGGCTGATCCGCTCGATGGCGGCTTCGGTGAGCGTCACCGGGTCGAGCGTGCCCTCTTCGATGAGCGCGCCGAGGGCAAGGGTATCAAGGTGCGGCCAGTTATCGGGCAGGGGCATGGGCGGCAAAGCTCGTGAGGCCATTGGCGCGCTGGACATTTTCCGCGCGAGACCCGAAGTTTCCCCCATGACGGAGACGGCGGCAACCATAGAAACCGAAGCCCTGATTGTCGGCGGCGGGCTTGTGGGGCTCACCCTGGGGCTTGCGCTCGCGCGCGGCGGCGTTGAGTGCGTGGTGGTGGACGCGCTCGACCCGTCATCCGTGACGGACGCGGCGTTCGACGGGCGGGTTTCGGCGGTTGCCTTTGCCACCTGCCGCATGTTCCGTGCTCTGAATATGTGGGATGACCTTGCCGCTCACGCTCAGCCCATCAATGACATTGTGGTCTCCGACAGCCGTGGCCCCCGCGCGGCGGACAAAGCGGCGGCGGCACCGTTCTTTCTCCATTTCGATCACCGCGAGATCGGCGATGAGCCGCTGGGGCATTTGATCGAAAACCGCTACACGCGCCTTGCCCAGCAAGAGGCGCTTGAGCGCGAGCCCCTCGTGACCCTCATTGCGCCGGATGCGGTGGCCCGCGTTGACTATGATGCCCGCGGCGCCACGGCTGAATTGCGCAGCGGGCGGAAGGTGCGCGGCCGCGTTGCGTTCGCCTGCGACGGGCGCGCCTCGCCCACCCGCGAGGCGGCGGGCATCAAGCTCGTCAAATGGACTTATCCGCAAGTGGGGATCGTCACCACGGTCGAACATGAAAGGCCGCACGAAGGTGTCGCGCAGGAATACTTTTTGCCCGCAGGGCCCTTCGCCATCCTGCCCATGGTGGGGAACCGGTCTTCGCTGGTGTGGACGGAACGGGAAGAGCTTGCGCCCGCGTTCCTTGCACTCGACGATGATCAGTTTACGGAGGAAATCGCAAACCGGTTCGGCCCTTACCTGGGCAAGGCCCGGCCCGTGGGCCCGCGCTGGTCGTACCCCTTGGGCTTTCACATGGCGCGGGAATATGTGCGGCCGCGGCTGGCGCTCGTGGGGGATGCCGCCCACGGCGTGCACCCGATCGCGGGGCAAGGGCTGAACCTGGGCCTGCGCGATGTCGCCGCGCTGGCCGAAGTGATTGTGGATACCGCGCGGCTTGGCCTCGACATCGGCGCGGACGACGTTCTCAAGCGGTATGAGACATGGCGGCGCTTCGATAACACGGCGCTGGCGCTGGGCATGGATGCGCTGGTGCATCTTTTCTCAAATGACGTCGCGCCGGTGCGCATCGCGCGGGACATCGGCCTTGGCATTGTGAACGAGTTGCCGCTGTTGCGGCGGCTTTTCATGCGCCATGCGGGCGGCACCGTGGCCATGGGGGGCGAGAAGAAACTGCCGCGGCTGTTGCGCGGCGAGGCGGTTTAGGACTTTTCGCTGTCGTCAAGCTCACGCGCTTCTTCGGGTAGCATAATGGGAATGCCGTCGCGGATGGGGTAGGCAAGGCCCGCCGCCTTCGAGATGAGCTCGTTCTTTTCCTTGTCGTGGATAAGCGCCGCGCGCGTTACCGGGCAGACGAGAATTTCCAGAAGTTTCGGATCGACGTCGTAAGGCTTGCTCATTTTCTTTGTCCTCTATTGCAGCGGTCCTCTATTGTAATGGTCCCTGGCGCCCCGGCGTGTCCGCCACAATCGCCATCTCGATAAGACCGGTCAAGATTTCGGCGCGGGTTTTAAGATCCCGCGCTTCCAAAAGCGCCTGTTTTTCCTCCGCGCTGAAAGGGCAAATGGCCGCGAGCGAACCCACCAGCGCTTCGGCGGGCGCCGTTTTGAGCGCCTGCCAATCCACTTGCTGGCCGAACTTGGCAAAATAAGTGCGCAGCGAGTCAATCAGGCTTTCGCGCTCAATGGGCAGTTCGCTGTCGTCCGGGCTGAGATCGCTTTCAAAATCACGCCAATCCGCTTCAACCTGGCGGTAAGGCGTGGTGACGGAAAGCTCGCGGGCCACGCGAAACCTGCAAATCCCCGTCAACGTAATGAGATAGCGCCCATCGCCGGTCTCACTGAACTGTGTGATGCGGCCCGCGCAACCCACCCCAAAAAGCTCGGGCCGCTCGCGTTCGAACTCCGATGTGCGCGGCTGGATCATGCCGATCACCCGCTCGCCCGCCAGCGCCCCGTCCACCATGGCGAGATAGCGCGGCTCGAAGATATTCAGCGGCAGGCGCGCGCGGGGCAGCATGATGGTGCGGGAAAGCGGAAACACGGGGATTGCGTGGGGCAGGTCGTCCGCGGCTTCATATGTGACCGGGCCCGGCATCGCGCGTCACGCAAAAAGGATGGCCGAAAGTTGCTGGCGGCCGGAAACGGTCAGCTCGTCAGTGGCGCCCCATGCCTCGAAGAAAGTGACAAGCTGCTTGCGCGCGGCGTCGTCATTCCAATTCCGGTCCATACGGACAATTTCCAGAAGCTCGGCCATGGCACTTTCCCTATCACCCTCGGCGTTGAGCGCATTGGCGAGGTCGAACCGCGCTTGATGGTCCTTGGGGTTTGCGCCGAGTTTTGCCCGCAGCGCCGCCACCTCGCCGCTTTCGGCTTTTTGCCCCGCGAGCTTCAGCGCCGCACGCGCCGCCGTCACGTCGGGATCGTTTGCCGCATCCGGCGGCACGAGATCGAGCGCCTGTTCAGCGCGTTCGGTGTCGCCCGACTTGAGGTAACACTGAGCGAGCCCTGCCAGCGCTTTGGCGTTGGTGGCGTCTTCTTGCAGGACGGTGGCATAGACTTGCGCCGCCGCGGCCACATCGCCCTTGCCGAAGGCTTCGCTTGCTGCGGTAAGCGCGTCATCGATTTCGGCCTGGCCCGTGGCCTCGGCGCCGGCGACGCGGGTGATAAACTCTTTAATCTGACTTTCGGGAACCGCGCCGACAAATCCGTCCACCGGCTGGCCGTCCTTAAAGGCAAAGACCGCGGGGATAGATTGAAGCGGCAGCCCCGCCTGGCTCAACTGCTGGGCCAGCATCTGGTTCTCGTCGATGTTGACCTTGACCAGCCTGACCGCGCCGCCCGCTTTTTCCACTTGTGCTTCAAGCGCGGGGCCGAGCGTCTTGCACGGCCCGCACCAGGGCGCCCAAAAGTCCACGATCACCGGCACCGTCATGGAGGCTTCGAGCACATCGGCGGCAAAGCTTTGCGCGTCCGCGTCCTTGATCAGCGGGTCATCGGCGGTGGATGTTGTGGCGGCGTCTTGGCCGTTCTCCATGGGGGGCGTCTCCTTATCTCTGGGCCATGACATAAGCCCCCAAGCCGGCAATGAAAAGGGCCCCTGCACGGGCAGCCGTTACGGGAGCGCGGCGAAGTCCATGATTTGCGGCTCAAACCCGCAATCGGCGATGAAACGCAAAAGGTCCCGGGGCGCGATCGCCGTGGTAGCGGTGTTTTCCATGGGGTGGAAGTGGACCGGGTCGCAGGCCATGAGGGCGGCATCGAGGATCACGTGGTCGAGCGCGCGCGCCCCCTCATGCATGAGCGCGAAAATCGTCACCGCGCCGGGGCTGACGCCGAGCACTTCTTCCATGAGCGGGGCGCCTGCAAAGCTGAGCCGGCCAACGTCCAGGTAATGGTGCAGCCGTTTGAGCGGCACTTCCGTTTCGTCCTTTGCCGAGATGAGAACGAGGCGCCCTTTTTTGTCCTTGAGAAAAAGGTTCTTGGAATGCCCGCCGGGCCACCCGGCTTTCAGGTGCGCGCCCTGTTCCACCGTGAACACGGGCTCATGCTCATAGGTCTTGTGCACAATGCCAAGGGCGTCGAGACGGTCGAAAAGCGCCGCCCGCAACGGCGAGTTTCCAGCACAAACCATGGGTCCACGGCCTATTGCAATCCAAAACCGATTGCGCAATAAGTAGCGCCCTTCGCGGGCGGGGTCACCCTCCGCGATAAAGGACGCGGGCGTAGCTCAGGGGTAGAGCACAACCTTGCCAAGGTTGGGGTCGTGAGTTCGAATCTCATCGCCCGCTCCAAAAATCAATGACTTATCAACTCAAGTCTGCGAAGTCTTCTGAATAGCAACTGGCTAGCAACTTTCGCGATGCATTTGGCTGCTTCCCGAGGGCTATTCATCGGCGAGCAGATCACCGAAATCAATCTGGGCGTGCCTAGAGCTCAAATCGAACGTGATACTAAAGCGATCACCAACTTCCCCTCCGAGCACAGACAGAGGTTTGCGTAAGCCCCAGCCTATCGAGTTTTGCTGTTTAACTGAGATATTGCCTAGTTCCAGGCCTTCTTCAGTTTCAAGATGAAAGCGACCGTCCAAGTATTTCGCGAAGCCAGCAGGGACCTTAAAGAACCCAGTGTATAGGTTGTTTTCGACAACCTGAAAATCGATTCGAATCTGGCCACCTTTAGTCCAGCCACTTTCAAGAACATTGTCATTGGCACGCTTCTTCGACTGATCGATTGTCGGCGAACGTTCCTCAACGTCGTTTGAAAGCAAGCCGAAGATTCTGTTTCCAAGATTTACGAATAGTGGCGACTGGTGAAGGAAGACCATGAATGTGTTTTCGTTGATTCCAGCAGTCAGACAACGGGTTTGGAACTCCAACCAATGGGCTTTGCCACCCATTTCTTTCATAATCGAGACCATTTTGCGTTCTTCGCCACCGAGATTCGCATCTAGGTCTTCGCCGGAGCGCACTCTGATTGTGTTTTCATCAACCTCCAGTTCCGGAACCAATGAAGCAAATTGAATGAGGACTTTTTCGGAAGGTGCGAATCCTTCCAGTCTATGAATTTTCTTCAGTGCACGTCGCAATCTGGCGACGTGCAAAACACTGGATACGGCAAAAATTTTTCGCAACAAGTTCACTAATCGGTTTCGTTTGGTGTAAAAACAGAACCAACCCCCGACCGGATCCAATTCAACAAATCCCTCCTGGTCACCTACTAGTGTTCGTATGGTTTCCGGACGCGGCTCTTTTCTTGTTCGTAACCTTGATTGAAATGCCAATGCTTTGTAGGACGCCACCCCCTGTTTTGAGATTGTCTTCCGGGCGTCAATCAAGATCTGATTCATTTCGCCAGGATGTGATTTTGGAACAATGTATTTGTCGAAGGGTCGTTCTGCGAATTGCCAATCGAAGTCAAGCTTAAGGAGGGCTGAGATCTCGCCTAGCCCCGCAAGAGATGTTTGTGAATCAGGGCGGAGAAGTCCTGCTTCTAGAAGATAGTCCGTGGCCGATTGCAGTGTGCTGGGTGTAATTGAATCAAGAAGCTGGTTCGCAGTCTGAATGCTCGGCAATAACCAAGTTCGCTCCAAGATTCTTATGGTCATCTTCTTACAGATTTGGCGAACTCTTTCTCGAGTAATGCCACCAAAGCGCTGACCGGTTTCCTCCAATGTGTGAGGTTGTTCGCCGCCAAGGCCAAATCGAAAACGAAAGATCTGCAGATTGCGCTCTTGGTCAAACATGGAAAGAAGTTGGTCAATGTCGGCATCAACTCCTTGGCCACCTGGGCCCATCTTTTGGCGAGCGATCCAGAGGTTTGCCTGTTGAACTTCCCATCCGAAGCTCTCGGAGACATCCTCGCTGTCTAGATCGGACCATGGGGACGTTGACTCAACGATCTCAAGACCAATTTCGTTGAGCGCCGCACGAATATTCGAAACCGTGTGTCGACCCACATTGGGATTGCGGATGAAATCATCTGGATTGATCGCTATCAATTGACCGACAAACGCAATCCCCGCGTTCTGCAAAGCTGATCGTGCGCGTGTATTTAGATCTAGTTCTGAAACGAGAACAAAATGTCTCAGGTCAGAAAACGGATCACCCGCTTCTCCATCGAAGGAAAGTTGTTTTTGACTCTTTCCAACCATGGGCTCATTGCGCCGCGTAGAGCGGCGCTGCAGCACGAGATACTCTGTTCAGAGTCTCTCTAACCTCATAGATGGCATCTTCAATGTCGTAGTAGTAGTTGATTGCATTGAGTTCGTGCACGAGCCCAATAGCATATTCAGAAAAGGCAACCTCATACGCCAGTCTACGGAACTTGACGTCTTCCACAGTCGTGCCTACGAGCGCGGCTTGGAGTTGAGGGTGGGCAAGATTGATATAGATTGTTCGTGTTTCACTTTCATATTCTGCCCTAGCTTCGTCCTCTCCGGCCTCTCGAAACTCAACGTTGAATCCACCCGCTCGATTGGTGTGCTGTCTTTTGCCTCGGCTTTCTTTTGCCTTTTTGGGCCCATCGTCCGCCTCAACGAGGCTTGCCCCTTTTCGTGGCTCGACATCATTGTCGCGTTCGCCTTCCTCGGTGGGAGGGGACGCTGTGTCGCCTTCCGCCGGCCCACCAACAAGATGGTCGATGGCCGCCGAAATGTTCCCGCCTTCCGTTAGAAGATCTTCCTCTGTGTTTGTGGCTTTCGTAATGAACTTTCGCTTGTCGGTTGACCCAGCGACCTTCGCTTCTTGGTCCTCAAGCTTCTCTCGGTAATCCGCGAAGTCCTTGTTGATCAGCTCAGCAATCTTGTCGGCCTCGGTCTGGAGCTTTTCAGCTAGCTCGGTCTTCCTTCGTTCCTTTTCCTCTTTCACAAGCTTCTTACGAACTTCCTCGACATGGATCCCGATGAATGCATGTATTTTCTGAACCAACGGGTTTTTCTTGTTGAGCTGCATTCGTCGACTCAAATCGAATGCCGGTATCTTCGAATCGCCTTCATCAGCGAGTGAGGGAATTTCAATGCTGCCAAATATGTAGTTTGACAGATCTTTGCCCTCCGATCCGGCAAGTGTCGTCTCGTAAAGCACCCCGTTCGAGAAGATAGATATACCTTGGAGGTCTTTGTCGAGGGGTATCGTTGAAGTTCTTACGAAAAGCTTGGTATCCCCCAGTGCGTCCTTTGAGTCTCCAGACGGCAGAAAAATGTGCTCGTCACGCAGTGGCGGCTCTTTTACTTGGCACTCGTGGTTGTTGACAAAAACTGTCCCATCTTTTCCCCATTGAGAAAGGTGTCGTTCGATGTAATCGATAACTGACTTCTGATCGATATGCTTTAGGTGAATGTTCTCAATCTCGATTGTCGTTCCATTCTGAAGCGTGCACGGCTCCTCGCTTGCCAAAATCGTCAGAGGGATGGGCGAACCCGAGTCCTCCGCGGCCTTAATGTCGTCTTTTCGAAGCTCCACAATCGATCTCTTGTTGTCTTTGACCGTTGTGACTCGCATCGTGCCCGCGATTCCAAATGCAGCAGATTTGCCTGTTCCAAAGAAACCACGAACCGACTTTCTCTCCTGTCGGTCCAGGTTCTTTCCGTGCATTGTGAAAAAATTCTGAAGGTCGGATATTCCCATGCCGCGACCGTTGTCAGCACAGATGATCTTCTTACACTTTTGCTCGATTTTGACTTGAACGACCGGGTGCACCCCCGGGTCAACATAGTCCAACCCGTTGGAAACATATTCCCAAACGACTAATCTCTCGTGCGTGAACACACCGCTAGATTGAAGCAAGTCTCTAGCGATGTTTGAGGTCACACTCAGCGTGTCAATCTTCGTCATTATTCAGTCCTCTAAAATGCGTTCGGCCAATGACTTCATAAGATCATGCAGTTCTGGATCTGAGCTACAGGCATTGACCAATCGAGAGACTTTCCTTTCCCTCGATTTTCCGACGATGTATTTGTCAATTTTGAAGAGTCGCTCGATTTCCGGTCTAGAGATTTTGTCCGAACCTTCTTTTAGGGCGGCCCTTATTGTAGGTGAGCTTGCGACTCTCTTTCTCTCCGTTGCTAACCACTTTTCCAAACGCTCTTCTTCTTTTGTCTTTTTTGCGCGGGACAAGTCGGTCGTCGGCAATACCGCGTCCAGCTTTTTGGCATGTTCAACGCCCGCAGCCGTAAGCATCCATCCGTCACTGACATTGCCATCGATCAGGTGTCCCTTGGCGTCTTTATGGGCGTCGGTAAGGTAGACGCGTATGTGCTCGAGATTGATTTGATCAGTATACTTCTTCCAATTGAATCGGCCTGGCGCCAATTGGTTCGAGATTACGGCGATGTCTTCGGTATCAATCGGATTGACCGAGCCGCCAAGACGGAACGCCGCAAGTATCACGACATCCATGTTTGAGAGGGACCGGTCATTTTTCAAAGTGCGCGCCATCTTCCTACAACTTAAACTTGTTTGATGATCTTTGGTTGGGTGAATCGAAGCGAGCCTCAACCTCAGAAACCGCTTGTTTCAAAGCTGCGAGGATTTTCCGAACTTCTGAAGGTTCATAAGCGTAGAGCTGGGAATTGGATAGATTCCCAATGCGGCGGATTGCCGTCAAGGCATTGTTTGTGCGTAGCTCAGCTAAATCTTTGAATTTACTATGCTTCTCGTCTTTTGATCGTTTCGGCATTTTGAGGCTTAACTTTCTATTAATGATAGTATATTCACTATATTGAATTATTATATAATATCAAGTATATGCATGATAATAAGGTATCAAAGCTTTAGTATAGCTAGTTTTATCTCAATCTTTACTAGTCATGGGCGTACTCACGGACGTCTACATCCACTCTGCCTATTAGGGTGTCCGATGACTGGACGTGGAACCATATCAGGGCCGTGTGCCATACCGCTGCCGGCTGTTATTGAGCGAAACGAAAACTTTAGTTTCGGTCCCTTTAGGCAGATGTGTGGTCTATCAAGTTTGATCTCGCCCTACCGCCACACGCGCAAAAGGGGCAGGTGCCGCGCGAACCAGGAAGCGCCGTAGGCGGCGGCCGCGGTTACGCACAGAACCGCAACGCCGGAAATCGTGGCGGGGGCGATGGACTGCAGAACGCCTTCAAGGGCGGGCCAGGCCGTCGCGAGGGCCGCGGAAATCAGTATAAAGATCAAAAACTGGACACCCAGCCTAAGGCTCAGCCGCCGCCGCGCCATGCGCTCGGCCACCGCAAGACGGAAAGTGGCATCGCACTCGGGCGCGTCGGGGGCGCTGAAAAACTGTTCGAGACCGTTACTCATCATCTACTCCCAGAAGCGTTGCAAGCTGCGAGCGCCCCCTCGTGATATGAGACTTTACCGTACCAAGCGGCAATCCCAAAGTTTTTGCTGCCTCGCTGTGGCTTAACCCCGCGCCCAAGCAAAGGGCGAGGGCCGCGCGCGGCTCCGGCGCGAGCTGCGCCATGGCCTGGCGCAAGGCAATGGCTTTTTCCGCCGCGGGAGGTTGCGGCGCGCTTTCTTGATGTTGGTGCTGATGCTCATGCCATTCAGCCTCGCGCGCACGGCGGCGGCCCGCGGTGCGCGCCGCCGACTTCGCCTTGCGCCAGGCAATGCCCATGACCCAGGACCGGAACCGCTCCGGCGATCTCAGCGTGCGCAGCGACGACCATGCCGTAAGAAATGCGATTTGCGCAAGATCGTCAGCCTCGCTCGCGTCGATGCAAACGCGCCTTAAAAAGGTTCTGACCGCCGCGCCGTGGCGGTCCACGAGCTGCGCGAAGGCCGCGTCGGAGCCCGACTGCGCGCGCATGACCAACTGCGCGTCCTCTCTATCGCCCATGGTGCCGCCCACGGCGTTGCCCCCGGTCAGAACAAGGCTGCCCGGTCAGCCGCGCGGTTTGAAAAGCGCGGACACAAGAAAGGCAAAGCCGACGACGCCCAGGATCATGGCGACGAAATATCCGCCGTCACCCAGGTCGAGCATGCCGCTATAGGTGACATAGGCAAAAACACCGGCCAGCCCGAACATGAGCACCACCAAGAATGGCGCGGAGCCGTCATTTTTGGGCTCGCCGTGAACGGAATCCTCGATAGCCGCATCAAGGCCGTCGCTTGCCGCGGTCTTCTCAAGGGTGGCGAGTAAATTGGCCGGCGGCTCCTTCCCGCTGGCGGCATAGGACTTGAGAAGGTCGATCGTCGATTTGTGCCGCCGGTACTTCAGCCAGCTGTCCCACCACAAGACTAGAAAGAAGGCGAGGGGGAAGATCAGCCACCAAAAATCTGCAAAAAGTTCGGCAAAGGTCGAGCCGTTATACATTTGTTCTCTCCACTGCTGCTGTCACATAAAACAAGTCTCACCCCTAGTTGCCGCCGCATCGCACAATGGATGCACAAGCAGGCATAAGAATGCACCATGCCAAAAAAAGCCCCACCTCCGTTAACCAATAGCAAATTGGCGGGAATCTGCGGCTCCGCGCGCCACCCGCGGCTTCTCGGGGCCCTCGGGCTGTGGTACCGTTGCAGGCATTGGGGATTTGCAGGCCTGGAGGGAAGCTGACGCGCGCTCGCGGCAGCGGGCGTTTGCTTTTTAGAAACTGTTCCGGTTCTTGCTGCCTCGATGAATGGGGAGCGGCGGCGCGTTTCGCGCGGCGCTGCATCGGGAAAGCCGCGCGGCCCGCGTGATGGATAGGCGGGCCGGCGGAAGCAGGGGAGCTTTAAAGTGCCGGGCGCTGAGCTCTTGATGGCTTGCTTTGGTCCGCAAGGCATCATTGAAACGTCCAAACCGCTTTTGCCGTTCCTGGGCGCGGCCTTTCTTCTTATGCTTGGGTTTGGCCGGCTGCTGCCTGTGTTCGCCCGTTTGCTCCGCGGTGAAGGGGGCGATGGCCAAGCGGGCGCGTCGTTCAGGGTGCCGTGGTCGGAAGCCACCACAACCGGCCGCCGCCTCGCTACGCTCACAAACCTGGTTGCTTATCTCTACATTCCCGCCGCGCTTTTTGTCGGCGTGGGTCTCGCCGGGGGCATGATCCTTGGCCGCACGGAACCGCTTCTTGTTACGCTCGATATTATCGGCATCGCGCTGGGGCTCGTCACCACGGTGCTGCTGCTCGTTTGCAATTGGGCCGCCCGCGCGCCGGCGATGGAAGATCAGTTCGTCCGCGTCATGCATGACGGGCCGGCGCAGCACGTCAACCAGGCGCTCCGCAACCGCGGCACGTCGCGGTTTGAAATTGTGCTGGTGACGGTGATCGCCATGGGCTTTGCGGCAAACCAAGTGTTGTCTCCGGCGGGGGACGCCCCCATGGTGGCGAGCGTTGCATCTTACGAGCTGGCCGCGCTTCAAGATTGTCCGGAAGCGGACGAATTAGGGGCGGGCTATGCCGGGGCGCCGCAAGCCCCGCCCCGCTTGCCCCTCAACCGCTTGCCCGGGCGCAGCAATGGGGCGGCTCATGTAGCGGTGCGGCAGAACGGGGAAACCCCCGCCTTGCGCCTGGACGCGACGCCCCTTGAATCCTTTGCATCCCTTGAACCCCTTGCGCCGGTTCCGCCGGAAACACCGCCGAGCGCATGGGCGCGGATGGCGAGCCTTGCGTTCACCATGCCCCGCCGGTCAGTGGAGCCCTTGTCGCCGCCCGATGCACCGCCCGACCGGCCCGTGCTGCGGCCCGCTTTCCCGCAGCACGCAGAAGTGCAAAGCCCCTCCGTGCCGCCGCCCGCGCTTTTTGGAACCGTGGCGCAGCAAACGCGCATGGCGCCCGATTATTGGCAAATCCGCGTGAGCGCGGGCCTTGATGATTTTGGCCGCTGCCTTGCCGAGCGCGTCATGTGCGATGAGAACGCCGAGCTTTGGACGGAATTTGTCGAAAGCGCCCGCGGTCTCGAAGGCCTCGATCTCTACTTGGCGGTCAACCGGTTTGTAAACGAGGCGGTGCGGTTTCAGCCCGACAGTTCTCTCGCCGCGGTGCTTGATGATTGGATCACGCCTGCCTCGCTCGTCAACGGCGCGGAGGGCGATTGCGAGGACTTTGCGCTGGCGAAGTTCTGGCTTTTGGAATTGCTCGGCGTTGACCGCAACGATCTCTACATCGTCGTGGTGCAGGACGTCACCGCGCGTCTGCCTCATGCTTATCTTGCAGTGCGCAGCGGCCCGGAGGTATGGCTGCTCGACAGCCGCATCAACCGCCCGCTTTCACCTCACGAGCTTGACGGGATTGTTCCCGTGGTGACCATCGGCCACGCGGCGGCGTACCTCCATGGCCGCCCCATTGATCCGGGCACGCCCATGTCGTTCCTCTGGGATTGGCTGAATTATTCGTAAGTCCGGTGTGGTGCCCTAGGCGAACTGCGGGGCGAACACATAGTTCCGCGCGAGCTTGAGCTTCTCCAGCAGCAAAAGCACCGAGCCGTTGTAGTCGATCATACGGTTCCAAAACCCCTTGCGCGGCAGGTGCAAGACGCTGCGCGGGAAGGCGTGATGGTGCGCATGAAACGCCTCGCCGCCCGTCAGCACCGCAAGCGCATAGGTAACCCATGTAGGCATCTTCAAGTGCCCGCACACATTGATCCCCAGCGTCGTTGCATGAAACTGCACGCCGCGCGCGATCACCACGGTGCCGTGGAGAATGGCGGTAAAGATAAGCGAGCCGCCCAAGGCCCACACCACCGCGTAAACCGCAATGGGCACCAGGAGATGCAACACGACTGAAAACGAGTTGTAGAACCGGTCGCCGATATTGACCGCCGGAATTTTGGCAAGCCAGCCCGGCATGGGCCGCGCCATGTCTTCCGGGTCGCGCCACAAAATCCAACCGACCCAGGCCCAGAATTTTCCTTCGGCCGGATTGTGCGGATCGCCGGGCTGGTCGGAATGACGGTGATGCTGGGAATGGTAGTTGACCCAATCGGTGAGTTTGCCCTGCATCGCCAGAATGCAATTGAACATGACGAAAATCTGCGCCGGCAGTTTCAGCTCACCCGCGCGGTGCTGCCAAACCCGGTGAAGCGGCCCGATGCCCTGATTGCAGAGGAAGACCGTGAACGCCCCGACCGCAAGCGCGACCGGCGCATACCACCAATAAAGATGCAGACCCTCCAGCGCCAAGCCGAGCACGGTCATGGTCAACACCATGGCGACCCCCAGGCCCGGATAGATGAAAGCGGAAAACACGCTGGCCCAGCTAAGACCGGTGAAGCTTTTCTGAATGGCTTGGGATCTGGGAATACGGCCGATATCAATACTCATGTACTTTGCCCTCTGAGCTTTAAGACGCGAACGGCGAATCTAGCCCTCGGGCCGGGAGGATAAAGGGGGCCGATTGCCGCGTCCAACATTTTTGCTGATTCCGCTAACAGGCTGTTACCAAGCGGCGAGGGGGAGGAAGACGCGGGGCGGCGGCCACGCTCAGGGGGGCGTCCCCCTTGAACACAAAGTGTCACGGCTGCGTTATTTCTTATGGAAATGGGTTGGCATCGGGGCCGTGGGCAGGGCATAACCCCACGAACCATCGGGGATCATAAATTCAGGGGTATCGGAGATGTTGGACCTCAAGGACCTGGCGGCCCGTCTGAGCCGCCTTCTTTCAATCATGGTGCTGGCTTTGGCCGTGCCGCTTGCCGCGTGCGGCGATCAGCAAACGGCCGGCGAAGGCCAAACGCAAACCGCGGCCGAAACCGCTGAAGCGACTCCCGAACGCGAACAGATTTCCTGGGACCTTTCGGATATCTATGAAAACCGCGAGGCCTGGGACGCGGCGCGGGAAGGGCTGCTCGCCCGCATTCCCGAGATCGAGTCCTACCAGGGCCGCCTTGGCGAAAGCCCCGAGACGATGCTCGCCGGGCTGCGCCTCCAAAGCGAGATCAGCCAGGAAGCCTTCAAGGTCATTGTCTATGCCAGCATGCTTTCAGACGAAGACCAGCGCATTTCCGAGCACCAGGAAATGCGTCAGCTCGGTCAGGAACTTGGCAGCCAGCTAAACCAGGCTTCGTCCTGGGCGACGCCCGAGATTTTGGAACTCGGTGCCGAGCGGGTCATGGAATACATCGCCTCCGACCCGGAAGGCTACGATCAATTCCGCTTCACGCTGGAAGACACGCTGCGCAATGCGCCGCACACGCTTTCGACCGAAGGCGAACGGATCATGGCGCTGGCTTCGCTTCCCACTAATCAGGCGTTCCAGACCTATAGCCTGCTCGCCAATTCGGACATTGACTGGCCGACCATTACGCTCTCGGACGGCACCGAGGCCTATCTCAATTCGTCGGGCTACTCCCATTATCGCGCGGTGCAAAACCGCGATGACCGCGAAGCGGTGTTCGATGCGTTCTGGGCCAAGTGGGCGGAGTTCGAGGCGACCGCGGGTCAAATCCTCAACAGCCACATTCAGGGCCAGGTGTTTGTTTCGCGCGCGCGGAGTTATGAAAGCGCGCTTCAGATGAACCTTGATGCGGACAATCTGCCAACCGCCGTTTACGACACGCTGATCGAACAAGTGAACGGGGCGCTTCCGCTTTATCATCGGTATCTGAGATTGCGTGCGCGTATTCTTGGCGTCGACGACATCGGGTATCAGGACGTCTATCCCACCGCGGTGGAAATTGACCGTACCTTTACCATCGACGATTCGCGCGATCTTATGATCGCGGCGGCGGCGCCGCTGGGCGAGGACTATGTGGGCCGGCTTGAATACGCAACGGCGCAGGACTGGCAGCACGTTTATCCGCAAGACGGCAAGCGCTCAGGCGCTTACATGAACAGCGGCGCTTACGGCATTCACCCCTACATCTTGCTTAATCATCAGGACACGTACGAATCCTTCGGCACCTATGCGCATGAATGGGGTCACGCCATCCACACCATGTACAGCCAGGAAGACCAGGCCTTCGACAATGCGTATTACTCCACGTTCATTGCGGAAACCGCCGCCATCGTGAATCAAATCCTCTCCGAAGAATATTTGATCGAGCGGACGGAAACGGACGAGGAACGGCTCTTCTATATCGACCGCGTGCTTGAGCAGTACCGCGGCACCTTGTTCCGGCAAACCATGTTCGCCGAGTTCGAGCGCGCGGCCTATAACGAGATCGAGGAAGGGCGGCCCCTTACCGGACAGCGGCTCTCGGAGATTTATCTCGAACTCGTGCGCCGCTATCACGGGCACGACGACGGCGTGATGACCATCGACGAGCAGATCAAAATGGAATGGGCCTACATTCCCCATTTCTATTTCAATCACTACGTCTTCCAGTACTCGACCAGCCAGGTGATTTCCGATTACTTCGCGGGGCTCATCATGGCGGGTGATGAGGAAGCGCGGGAGCAACTGATCCAGGTGTTGCGCGCGGGCGGTTCGGACTACCCGTATGAG
>JANQLJ010000123.1 GCA_028280665.1 Alphaproteobacteria bacterium | reverse complement strand
GCCGTCCCCGGCCGGCGCCCGCATGGCGGTGGGGCTGGGCCGGAGCTTTTGGCGGCGCTTGCGGCGCGGGCGCATCGCTATGGGCGGTCAGGACGGCGCTCACCTGCTCGACCCCGGGCAGCGCGCCTACGATTCGCTCGGCCTCGGCGCGCACGGGCTCGAAAAGTTCTGCAAATTTGGGGTCGATTTCGAGGGCAAAGGTCACCTTGCCACCCACCACCGAGACCTGTTTGACGATCTCCGCCGCGATGATGTTCTGGCCGCCGCCGGGCGAGGCCACCTGGGAGAGCGCGTCGCGCACAACGTCGGCAGTGGGGCTGGCCATGAAGACTCCGTCAGAATTTGAGTGCCGTCTCCGGCGTCACTCCGGTCTCACAGGCGCTTGATTTAGGCCGCTCGAGGCCCACATCGAGTGCTGCGGACCTGAAAGCCAACAAAAAAGTGCGCAAAGCGCGCGCCCATGTCTTATAACCCGGGTCCAAGCGATTCAAAGCATTCCTCATTGCCAAAGGGAGCAGCGACAGATGCCCGAAGGACGAAACGGCGGCGGACGGGGCCCCTGGGGTCAAGGGCCACAAGGCGGCGGTCAGGGCGGCGGCCCCGGCCCGGACATTGAAGAGCTTCTGCGCCGGGGGCAGGACCGTTTCCGGCGCGCCGCCCGCCGCGGCGGCGGGGGAGGCGGCGGCTTCGGCTTCGGCAATATGGGCGCAGGCGGGCTTATCGCGGCCGGTCTGATCGTCCTGGTGGCCTGGCTCGCAACGGGTGTGATGATCGTTGCGCCCGCTGAAGAAGGCGTTGTCACGCGGTTTGGCGCCTACGACCGGACTCACGGCCCGGGCTTTACATTGCATTGGCCTTGGCCCATCGAGGCGCACTATACGCCGGACATTGCGCAAGTGCGGCAAGCGGACATCGGTTTTGTGGATTTGGGCGGCGACCGCAAGCGGGACATTCCAATCGATAGCCTGATGCTGACCGGTGACGGCAACATTGTCGACGTGGATTACTCCGTCCTTTGGTTCATCAACAACTCCGCAAACTACCTTTTCAACATTCAGAACCCCGAGGGCACGGTTCGAGCCGTCGCTGAAAGCGCCATGCGTGAAGTGGCGGGACAAGCAAGCCTTGAGCAAATGCGGCAAGAGCGCGAACGCATCGCCACCGAAGTCCAGGTGATCGCGCAAGCGGTTCTTGATGAATATCAGGCTGGAATCGTCGTGCAGGAAGTGATTATGCGGGAATCCGACCCGCCCCCCGAGGTGCTCGACGCCTTCCGGGATGTCGAGGCCGCGCAACAAGACCGTGAAAGGGCCCGCAACGAGGCCGAAGCGTACACGAACCAAATCGTTCCGCGCGCGCAAGGGGAAGCGGACCGCATTATCCAAGAAGCGGAAGCCTATCGTGAACGGATCATCGCCGAAGCGGATGGTGAGGCGCAACGCTTCCTCGCGGTGCTTGAGGAATATCGAAACGCACCCAACGTGACGCGGCAACGGCTCTACTATGAGGCAATGGAAGAGGTGCTGGGCACGACCGACATGATCATTGTCGACGAAGGGGCAAGCGGCGGCATCGTCCCCTATTTACCGCTTTCTGAACTTGAGCGCAGTAGCGGATCTGATCGCCGTGAAGACCGGGGAGGGCAGTAAGATGAGAATGTTGTCTACAGGTGTTGCCGGTGCTGTCGGTGTTCTTGTGTTCGTGGTTCTACTGTCCGTTTTCACCGTGCATCAGACTCAGCACGCCATTGTGCTTCAGTTCGGCGCTCCCATTCGCGTAGTTGCGGAGCCGGGCCTGAACTTCAAACTGCCCTGGCAACAGGTCGAATACCTTGACCGCCGTATTCTTGAACTCGACACGCCGGAACAAGAAGCGCTGGCTAGCGATGGTGAGCGCTTGGTGGTCGATGCTTTTGCCAGATTCCGGATTGTCGATCCACTGGCCTTTTTTACGGCGGTGCGGACCGAAACGCGTGCGCGGCAGAGATTGACGGGGTTTGTCTTGTCAACCGTGCGTGATGCTCTCGCCGCCCGCCCACGGAACGTTCTGTTCACTGAAGAACGGGCCTTGGTCATGCAGGCGATCCGTAGTGGCGTCGATCAGCAAGCTGAAGCGCTTGGTGTGGACATCGTTGATGTCCGCATTCGGCGTACGGATTTGCCGCCACAAAACAGTCAGGCGGTCTACCGAAGAATGGAAACGGAGCGGCAGGCCATCGCGCAGCAAATCCGTTCGGAAGGTGAGGCAATCGCCTTGCGCATCCGGTCCGAAGCGGACCGCAACCGCACCGTGATCCTTGCCAACGCGCGCCGGGAATCGGAGATCATTCGGGGACAGGGCGATGCGGAACGGACGCGCATATTCAACGAGTCGTTCGGCCAAGACCCGGAGTTCTTTACGTTCTATCGGGCTATGCAGGCCTATCGCGGTTCGTTATCCGGTGAAGGCAATAGCTTTATCCTCTCCCCCGACTCCGACTTTTTCCGCTATTTCGGCGATCCGGAAGGGGGGCAATAGGGCCCCGATGGACCTTACCTGGAGCGATCTTTTGGTCGGGCTTGGTCTTGCCCTGGTGATCGAGGGGCTGGGCTATGCCATCTTCGCCCGGCCCTTGAAGCGCATGGCCATGGAGGTGCTGGCCCTGCCGGAGTTCACGATCCGCCTGGTCGGGCTGACCGTGGCCGCGCTGGGGGTCATCGTGGTGTGGTTCGTGCGCGGTTGAGTCCCCTAAAGTGAGGCCCCCACACAACAATATTACCCTCAATGTAAGGATTCCGGGGCTAGGTTGAGCGCCAGGGGTTCACGGAACCGCCCGTTGCGGCGTAGGTTCGGGGGCCGGGCGGGGGCATCGGCAAAGGGAGATTTCCGTGCTGCAACAAAAGTTTTCGGCGGGCCGCCTTGTTACCGCCGCCTTAGCGGTCGGAATTATTGCGGGCGCGGCTACGTTTGCCGAGCCCGGCGCGGCGCAACGGCGCAATGCGCCCGATTCGTTCGCTGAACTTGCCGACCGGCTGTCGCCGGCGGTGGTGAACATCTCGACCTCGCAATTCGTCCGCCGGGAAGGGGACGAGGACATTCCTTTTGAGCAATTCCCGCCGGGTCATCCCTTCGGCGATCTCTTCCGCGACTGGCTTGAGCGCAATCCGGAAGCCGCGCCCGTGCCCCAGCAAACCACCTCGCTCGGGTCCGGGTTCGTGATCGACGAGGACGGCATTATCGTCACCAACTATCACGTGGTGACCGGTGCCGACACGGTTTCGGTGACCTTCACCGACGGGATGGTGCTGGATGCGACCTTGATCGGCGCGGACGAGCCCACCGACATCGCCGTCTTGCGGGTTCAACCGTCCGCACCGCTCAGCGCCGTTGCCTTCGGTAACTCCGACGGCGCGCGGGTGGGCGACTGGGTTATGGCCATCGGCAATCCGTTCGGCCTTGGCGGCACGGTGACCGCAGGGATTATCTCCGCCCGCAACCGGGACATCTATTCCGGGCTTTACGATGACTTCATTCAGACCGACGCCGCGATCAACCGGGGCAACTCGGGCGGGCCGCTGTTCAACATGGATGGCGAAGTGGTGGGCGTGAACAGCGCGATCATCTCGCCCTCCGGCGGGTCGATCGGGATCGGCTTTGCCATACCGTCATCGACCGCCGATTTGATCGTCCGGCAGATTTTGGAATTCGGCGAGGCGCGGCGTGGCTGGCTCGGCGTGCGCGTGCAAACGGTGACGGAACAGATCGCCGACAATCTGGGTCTCGACCGCGCGGAAGGCGCGCTCATTTCATCTATCACCGATGGCGGTCCGGCTGATGAAGCGGGCATTCAGCGCGGTGACGTGGTCATCGAATTCGACGGCCACGACATCGGCACCATGCGCAGCTTGCCGCGGGTGGTTGCTCAAACCGAAATCGGACGCCGGGTGCAGGTGCGGGTCTGGCGCGACGGGCGCTACCGTACCTTCCGCGTGACCTTGGGCGAGCTTCAGCCCGAAGACGTTGCCGTGGCGGGCGACCTGCCCCAGTTCGAAGGCAGCTCCGGCGCCATCGACAGCCTTGGCTTTACCATCGCCGACATCACCCCGGCGCTGCGTGAACAATACAGCTTGCGCGCCAATGCCGAAGGGGTGGTGGTGATCAACGTGGAAGCCGACGCCCCGGCGGCGGAAAACATCCGCGCGGGCGACGTGATCCTGGAAGTCGAGCGGGAAATTGTGCGCAATGTAGCGGATATCACCCGCGCGGTTACCCGCGCGGAAGCCAGCGACCTTGCGGTGGTGCTGTTCCTGGTGGAGCGGGGCGGGCAGGCGAGCTACGAGGCAGTGCGCTTCGCGGACTAGGCGCCCACGAATTCCGTCGCGCTGTATCCCTGAAAGTAAAGCAGTGCGGTAAGATCGCCGTGGTCGACGCGCGCGCGGGCCACCTCCGCCACCACGGGCTTTGCGCGATAGGCAACGCCAAGCCCCGCCGCCTCGATCATGTCGAGATCGTTGGCCCCGTCACCGACAGCAAGAGTTTCACCCTCTGCGATCCCCAGGCGCCGCCGCGCGGCGGTCAGCGTGGCAAGTTTGGCGTCGCGGCCAAGCACCGGCGCAGCCACTTCGCCCGTCAGCTTGCCGTCCTGGATCACCAACGCGTTGCCGCGATGTTCTGTAAAGCCGATGGCTTCGGCAACGCGCGATGTGAAGTAGGTGAACCCGCCCGACACAAGAATGGTGAGCGCGCCAGAAGCGTTCATTGTACGGACGAGTTCCTTGCCTCCCAGGGTGAGGGCGATGCGGTCCTTGAGCGTTGCCGCGAGCGCGCTTTCCTCAAGCCCCTTGAGCATGGCGACGCGTTTCTTGAGCGCGGCCTCGAATTCGATCTCTCCTGCCATGGCGCGCTCGGTAATGGCGGCGATCTCCGCCTTGCGCCCGGCAAAATTCGCCAGCTCATTGAGACATTCGGCGGCGATCATGGTCGAATCCATATCCGCGACCAGCAGCTTCTTGCGCCGTCCTGCCGCGTTTTGCGCCAGCACATCGGCGCCCGCGCCTTCAAGGGCGTTGCGGGCGAGGGTCTCCGCTTCCGCTTCGCTTAGGTTCTCGAACGGGATGTCGCAGGCCACTTGGGGCGCCAGCCAATCGGGGCCTTGGGTGGTTGCGCCCGCATCTTCAAGGGCCGCGCGCACCTCGCCCGCCCGCGCTGGCGTCAGGGCCGGATCGGCCGGGTTGCTCACAAGCGTGAGGATGGAGTTCATGGGAAGGGCCGGTTAGAAAGAGTGCATGTTGAGAACGCCGATCCTTATTGCAGGGCCTACGGCCAGCGGCAAGTCGGCCTTGGCGCTGTTTCTTGCGCGTGAGTTTGGCGGCGCCATCATCAACACCGACAGCATGCAGGTCTATGAAGGCTTGCGCGTGCTTACCGCGGCGCCGGGGGATGAGGAACGCGCGCAAGCGCCTCATTATCTTTATGGCATCTATGACCCCGCTGAGCGCTGCTCGGCAGGGCGCTGGGTGCGGCGCGCGGCGGAGACGCTCAAGGACGTGGAGGCGCAAGGGCTGACACCGATTTTTGTTGGCGGAACAGGGCTTTACTTCCGCGCCCTCACGCAAGGTCTTAGTGCTATCCCCTCTATCCCGGCGGAGGTGCGGGCCCGGGCAAGCGCGCGCCACGCGGAACTTGGGGCCGTCGGTCTTTACGAGGAGCTTTTATCGCGCGACCCGGAAACCGCTCAGAACCTCAAGGCAAGCGACAGCCAGCGCCTTCAGCGCGCCTGGGAGGTTTTGGAGGCGACGGGCAAAGGCCTTGCTGCCTGGCAGGGCGAGGAGGATAAGCCGGTTCTTAGCGGGCCCACGAAACGCTTGGTGCTCGCGCCGCCGCGCGATTGGCTTTACCGGCGCTGCGACCGCCGCTTCGACGGCATGCTGGGGCAAGGCGCCCTTGATGAAGTGCGCGCGCTGGTGGCGCGGCGGCTTGATCCCTCGCTTCCCGCCGCCAAAGCGCTCGGGGTGCGGGAGCTGGCGGCCCATCTTGCGGGTGAAATCAGCCTCGATGAGGCGGGCGAGCGGGCAAAACGGCTGACCCGCCGCTATGCCAAGCGGCAAATGACCTGGATGCGCAATCAGATGGCCGATTGGCTCCGCCTTGATCCCACCTGCGAGGACATGTGTGACGAGGCGCGCAAGGCCCTCGAATAACGCTCGCGCGGCCGCTCTAAATCGCTTTAGATTCAAGCCGATTCGTAAGGCGTGAGGTCTTGCGGGTGGGCTATAATCTGGCTTAATAGCGGTAAGGCCTGTTTCGCATTTGCGAAAGCCCGGGTGGGCGCCCCCGCCACCCTGGAGCGGAATGGATCACACCATGACTGTCGCGGTTGAGGGGGCAAGATTGCCGGTGCCCCTGCTTTCCAAGGAGAAAGAACGGCGCCTTGAGTGACGGAAGGTTATAGGCAGCGCGATGTTATCGAGTCTCTTGGGTCTTTTCTCCGCGGACATGGCCATCGACTTGGGCACGGCCAACACGCTTGTCTATGTCAAAGGCCGGGGCATCGTCCTTAATGAGCCGTCCGTGGTCGCCATGATTTCCAAAGGCGGCAAGAAGCAAGTGCTCGCGGTTGGCGATGAAGCCAAGATGATGCTGGGCCGCACGCCGGGCAATATCGAGGCCATGCGTCCCTTGCGCGACGGCGTGATCGCCGACTTCGAGCTTGCCGAAGAAATGATCAAAAACTTCATCCGCAAGGTGCATAACCGCTCGACTTTTGCGAGCCCGCTTATTCTGGTGTGCGTGCCCTCGGGCTCGACGGCGGTGGAGCGGCGTGCCATTCAGGAAAGTGCGCTGTCGGCGGGCGCGCGGCGCGTGTACCTGATCGAAGAAC
>JANQLJ010000093.1 GCA_028280665.1 Alphaproteobacteria bacterium | reverse complement strand
GACCATCATGATCGACGAGCCCGTGCGCGCGGGCAACTGGCGGCCCGAAAACTATACAGGCCAGTTTATCGGCCCCGTTGCCCTCGCCGATGCCTTGCGCGAATCCATCAACTCCATCGCCGTTCAGCTCACACTTAATCTGAGCCCGGAAGAAGTGGTCTCGACCGCTTACCGCATGGGCATCGCGTCGGACCTTGAAACCTTTCCCTCGATTGCGCTCGGTGCGAGCGAGGTCAACCTGCTCGAGCTTACAAACGCCTACATTCCTTTCGAGACCGGCGGCGCGCTTTACGACCGTTACGCGATTACGGAAATCCGTGCCGAAGACGGGACGGTGCTTTACACGCGCGAGACGCTGGAGCCGGACCTGGTGATCGATCCCGCCATCGCCGGTCAAATGACCGACATGCTCTATCAAGTGGTCGAGGGCGGCACCGGCGCGGTCGCCAATCTCGGGCGCCGCGAGGCGGCGGGCAAAACCGGTACCACGCAAGACTGGCGCGATGCCTGGTTTGTCGGGTTCACCACGGACTATCTGACCGGCGTTTGGGTGGGCAACGACGACGACAGCCCCATGGACCAAGTGGTGGGCGGCGGCCTGCCCGCGCTGATCTGGCGCGATTATATGGCGGCGGTCCACGAGGGCCTGCCGCTTACCGAGCTGACGCGCAGCGGCGAGATTGTCCGTGTGGATACGGTCGATGAAAACAGCGAGCTGAGAAATTTCCTTTACCGCACCGCCAGCCAGTTCGAACAGAGCAGCCGCCGTATCAGCCGCAGGCGGCGCTGACTAAACCCCCGGCGCCGCGCTCCCACGGACGCGCCAGCCGCGCGAGCCCTGGCAGGCGAAGCCGCGCCACATGTCGCGGGCGCCGCCCCTCAGCCGCAAGCGCTGCTCAAAGCTGCGGCAGTAAACCGGCTCCCGCGCCGCGCCGCCGGCCAGCAGAACATCGCCCCCTTCGCGCTGCTCAAGATAGTCGGTGCTCATATAGCCGATCACATCCCCTAGGCGCGCCACCAGCATCCAGGGCGCGCCCCGCACCTGACCCGCCGCCTCGACCACCGTGCCTTCGGGCAAGGTCTCGGCGATGGGCGATGCGGTGCTCGCGCCCAGCCGCACATTGGTGTCCGAGGTGGTGGTGTAATCGCCTTGCGCGGGCTCAAGGGCCCAGCGTGTTTCAAGCCCCACCGGTGCGCGCAAGCGGGCGCCGCGGGCATAATCGACATTCTGCAGAAACGGCGCCCCCGCGATCACTTCACCCGAAGCGCCGGTACGTCCATTGGACCAGGGGCGCATGGTTTCTTCCTCGGCACTCATGGCCACGGTGAACGCATCGCTCATGGCCGCGACGTCGGAAAAGGTGAGCCGGGTTTCATAGGCCGAGCCCATGGCAACCCCGTCCACATAGGCGCCGGAGCCGCGCCCCGGCTGATCCCAAAAACCGCCGCTATAGCCGCCGCCACAAGCGGCAAGGCCAAGAGAGAGAACCAAAAGAGAGGCAAGTCGCCACGTCATGCCGCGCTGTCCTTTGTTTGTTTGTCTCGATCCGTTTATCTCTATCGGGTCATCCGCCGGAACCCGGCGAGCATAGACCAGCCTGGCCCGGGGGGCGAGGCCGCATTACCATCCCATGAATTCGGGCGGCAATAGGACGGGCTCATGAACGCTTCGGCACAATTCGAAGAAACCCGGCGCATCATCCTCCGCCGGTATGAGGTAAGCGCACGCATCGGCATTCACGACTTCGAGCAAGCGGGCCCCCAACGCCTGTGGGTGAGCGTCGAGTTGTGGCTCGCGCCCCGCCCCGCGCCCCGGGGCGATGAGATCGGCGAAGTGCTCGACTATGATTTCCTGCGCGAGGAGATCGCCCGCCTTGCCGCCAGCCGGCACTTCAATCTGCAAGAGACCTTTGCCGAGGCGCTGATGGAGCTTTGTCTGGGGCGCGAGGGGGTCACCGGCGCGCTGGTGCGGACCGAAAAACCGGACGTTTATCCCGACACCGAGGCGGTGGGGTTTGAACTTACTCGTTTCAAGGTGGGTTAACCTTAACAGTATACGGACGAAAACCATAAACCCCGAAATTTGAGGTTTCCGTAACGCTTCGCCCCTAGGCTCGCCCCCGCTGAAGTTAAGGAAACCAAAGGGGGCCGCCATGCGGCGTTTTGTTTTCGCGATGATCGCTTGTTTGTTTGCAGGCGGAACGGCGCTCGCCGACGAACTTTACATAGAGTACGAGGTTCAGCGCTGGGGCGCGGACTACGCAACCTTCGAGGTCTCGACCGCCGAAGGCTGCGGCGCGGAATGCGCGCGCGATCCCGATTGCCTTGCCTGGAGTTGGTCGCGGCCTTACGCGGAAGGCCCCAACGGGGTTTGTCACTTGAAGTCCGAAGTGCCGTTCTGGAGCCACAACCCCTGCTGCGAAAGCGGTGTGATGGTGGGTACCGGCGAAGACGCGCGGCCCCGCTCGGCGCTTGCGGCGCGGGCGGGCGAGCGGCAATCGGCGGATGCTGCCGCCGCGGACTAATCCTTGCGCAAACGGCGGCGCAACCGAAATTTAGAGGGCCCGGAGCATCACGCGCCGGGCCCTTTTCTTTTGCGCGTCATTTTGCCTTTGACGGGTTCGCGGAGTTTTGCCTTAGTCTGCCGCTCAATGTTTGCGGCCTAAGCACACATCGCGGGGGCAGAGTTTCATGTTTGTCGACAAGTCCGGGGCCTGGCCTTTTGTGCCCATTTCCTTCGCCGTCGAGATCGAGCGGTCCGAGGGGGCAAGCCTCTACACACGCGGCGGCAAGCGCATTCTTGATGCGGCGGGGGGCGCGGTGGCGACCTCCATCGGTCACGGGCGCAAGGAAGTCGCCGAGGCCACGGCCAAGGCGATGGAAGACCTTTCCTTCGCCTGCCGGCCTTTTGCAACACCGCAGCGGATTGAGCTTGTCGAGCGCCTGCGTGCCCATTGGCTGCCCAAGGACCTCAC
>JANQLJ010000082.1 GCA_028280665.1 Alphaproteobacteria bacterium | reverse complement strand
CTGCGCGGCGCGCGTTTCGAAGGCGCGGTTATCGAGGGGGCCGTCTTTCGCCTGGCGGACCTTACGGGCGCGGCGCTTGACGGCGCACGAGCGCGCAGGGCCGACCTAAGCGGGGCCTGCCTTATGGGCGCGAGCATCACCGATGCGAATTTCTGCGAAGCGGACTTTGGCGAGGTGGTCGATCCGCGCGCGTCATCCACCTCAGACACTGAGCACGCGGAAACAAGCTCATCTCTTGGCGGCGTGGTTGCCCGGCCTGTGGACCTTGCTGAGGTGGATTTCGGCGGGTGCCGTCTTGTTGCCGCGAATTTTACCAATGCCCGGCTCACGCAGGCTATGCTCGACGGCGCGGACCTGACCGGCGCCATCCTTTTGGGCGCCGATCTTGAAGGCGCGGTCTTGGCGGGCGCCATGACGGAGGGCGTTCTTTTCAATGGGGCACATCTGCGGCATGTGGTCCGGGACGCACCCGCGGCTCCATCGGTGGACGAGGGCGGGCCTTCGCTAGCGGAGGTTCTTGCGCGGCATCAGGCCTGGGTGCGCTCGCACGGCGCCGGGGGCGAGCCAGGTCTTTTAGGCAATGCGGATTTGCGGGATGCGGGCGTGCTTTCAGGGCGCGACCTGACGGCGCTTGTTGCACCTAATGCCACCTTCTTCGGGATGGATTTGTCCGGCGTATGCCTTAAGGGGGCGCAGCTTGCGGGCGCCGATTTCCGTAAAGCTAATCTCACCCGTGCCGACCTTCGCGGCGCGAGCTTGAACGGCGCCCGATTTGCCGGTGCGGACTTAAGGGGTGCAGCGCTCGGCCCCCTGGCGGTCGAGGGCAAGCGGCCCGTTGCGACGCGGGGCTGCGGCGCAAACTTGCGGAGCGCGGACTTGCGCGGCGCGGATTTGCGCGGTGTCGATCTTGAAGGAGCGGTGCTCGCCCGCGCCGATCTTAGAGGCGCTGTTCTTGGGGCCGCGAACTTGCGCGGCATTGATTTGGAGCGCGCGACGGTTAGCCCGGACGGCTTCCGCTCGGTGTTTGCGGGTTTTCCAAAGTAGGCGCGCCTTCATTCCCGGCGGCAGGAACCGTGGGGCGCGCCACCGCCGAAAGAACCGTGCGCGAACGGATAAACGAGCCCAGACGCGCAATCGAGGCTTCCGCCGCCTTTACCGGCAAGGCCTGGAAGACGTGGTATTGATCGCCCCAGACCTCGACGCTCACATCGACCCCTGCTTCCTCGGCAAGCTTCGCAGTTCTCACCGCATCGTCTTTCAGAACTTCATTGGAGCCCACATGGATAAGCGTCGAAGGAAGACTATGAAACTCACCATAGAGCGGCGATGCGTGCGGGTCGGTGGGGGAGTTTCCATCCAGGTATTGATGCGCAAAGCCCGCAAGGTCGCGAATATCTAAAAACGGATCGAGCCGCGTGGCCCGGAGCAAGGAACGGCCGGAAAGGGCAAGGTCCGTCCAAGGGGAGATCAAGACAATGCACCCAGGGAGAGCCAGGCCCTCGTCTCGGACGGCCATGGCGGTGGCGAGCGCAAGCCCGCCGCCAGCGGAATCTCCGGCTATGGCGATGCCGTCCGGGTCGATGCCGCTTGCCAGCAGCCAGCGATAACAGACAAGGGCGTCTTCGAAGGCGGCGGGGAAGGGGTATTCCGGCGCAATCCGGTAGGCGGGAATAAGCGCGCGCGCGTGCGCCGTATTGCAAAGCCGGGAAACCAGGGGGCGGTGGCTGTCGGGCGAGCCGCCGCAATATCCCCCGCCGTGAAAATAGAGGATCACCCGGTGGGCGCGGCTCAGGCCCCGCTCGACCCATTCCGCCGGCACGCCGTTGACGTCAACTTCCGTGACCCGGGCATCTTTGGGCAGCTTCGCCGCGCGCCGCGCCGCATTGGCAATCTGCTTGCGCCAAACCGTGAAGGCAAGATCGGGGGCCGCACGGCGGCGCTGGCTGCGGAGGTAGCGAAGAACAAACGCCAGCACCCACTCTCTTAGTCCCGGCATAAAAAGCCCTCGTGCGGTCTGAATTTGCGCGCAAATCTAGACCGCTCAAGGGCTCCGATGCAAATGCCGGGCGCGAATCTATAAGGCTTGGACCGGACCCGGAATTTTCCGTGAACGGCCTTTTGTCCCGGCGATGCTTGGGCGCCGGGCAACCGCAATCAATCTCTCACGCCTGTACAAGCAAGGCCTTGATGTCGATCAAGAAATCCGCGGGTGACCTAGATCAAGGCAAAACCGGCGCACGGCCAATAAAAAGAGCGGCAGGAGGTACGCGCGTGTGATCATCGATATTCATCCGCTGCGCCCGTGCGAACATGAGCGGGCCTACATTCTGGTGCATTTGATGAAGCCGGAGGTGGATCTCGCCCGGTGGCGCGCCTATCTGGCAAGCATTGATCGTTACGGCAGAGGACGGGGCACCACCGTTGCCTCCCTCGGCAAGGACTGCCTTGTCGCCCTTTACACTTGGGCCACGCAACCGAGCCTCGATCATGAGAACGTGTTCAGCGTCGACAACTTCATTGCGGCGGGGGCGCTTGATCCCGAACCGCTCTTTGAGAAGATGATCGAGGAGATGGACCGCCAGGCCCAGCGCCTGGGCTGCGGCGCGATGCAGGTCTCGCTTCCCAGCGTGTTCACCGGCAAGAAGCAACAGCGGCTTCTGGTCGATTGTTTTCTCGCACAAGGCTATGCGGTTGCGGATCAAAAGCTGCGCCGGGTCCGGGCACAGGTGGGTCCACTGATCGCCGCACGCGAAAGCGCGCCCGGAAACAAAGTTCCAGGCGCGCTCCGCTAGGCCGCGTGTGATAGGGGGCTGCCTTCCTTCCAAGGGGCACGGAGGGAGGTTACGCGGCTTTGTTTTCGATGGTCTTGGTGCCGCCGCCGCCGGAAATCTCGATCCGGCGTGGTTTCAAGGCTTCGGGGATCACCCTTTCAAGCGCGACGGTCAAAAGGCCGTTCTCAAGTTTGGCACCTTTCACTTCCACATGATCGGCAAGCTGGAAGCGGCGTTCAAAGGCGCGCGTCGCAATGCCTTGATGCAGGAATGTCCGGTCGCGGGTTTCTTCGCCGCGCCCGCCGCTGATGGTGAGCGCGTTTTCCTTGATCTCAATTTCAAGGTCGTCCTCACCGAACCCGGCCACGGCCATACTGATTTCGTAGGTGTTTTCATCCAGCCGTTCGATGTTGTAGGGCGGATAGCTGGAGCCCGCATCGAAGGCGCCGCCACCGTCAATCAAATTGAACAGCCGGTCAAAGCCTACGGTCGAGCGATAAAGAGGGGATAGGTCAAACGTCCGCATGGGATCATCCTCCTTTGAGCGATGTCTTTGGGCACGCCATCTGGCCACGCCCGTTGTTGCGTTTTTGCGCTTTCAGGACCTCGCTTGAGCATCCCGGCGCCTTTCATAAGTGGGAAGGATTTCGCCGCGTTCAAGACCTTCTGCGGGGCAGAATTTTCAAGAGATACCCGCGCGTGAGCAAAAGGGCGGCAAGTGCGGTACCTACCGCCGAAAGGGGCCAAAGTCCCCAGACCGGCAGAGCCGCAAGACCGGTAAGCAGAGCAAGGCCCCTTGCGGGCAGGCTCAATGGGCCTTCGAGCCAACCCTCGAGCGCAGCGGCAAAGGCAAGGAACGCCGCGCCACCGGTAACCACGATCCACACGATCTCCAATGCGCTTCCGCCGACAAGGGCGGTGTAAGCGAAAAGAAGCGGCACGAGATAAAGACCCTTGGCGAGCTTCCACGCCGTGAGCCCCGTGCGCATGGGCCGGGTCCCGGCGATGGTGGCCGCGGCAAAAGCGGCAAGTGCCACGGGCGGGGTGACGTTCGAATCCTGGCTTAGCCAAAAGATGATCAGATGCGCCGAGAGCAGTGCGGAGACCACTGCTGCGGGCGCCAGTGATGTTTGAGTGAGCATGGGCATCATTTCCGGCGGCACTTGCGTAAGAAGTGCCCGCGCGGCTTCGGCGGTAAGCGGCGCCCCGGCGGCGTAGGCCGGATCGATGAGCATGAGTACCGCTTGCGCTTCCTGGCTGACCGCCCCTTCCATGAGTAACCGGACCAGTTCCGCATTCTGAATGAGAGTGGTGAGCGCGGGCGCGGCGAGTGTCGCGAGCACGATGTAAGCGGCGGTCACGGGCAATCCCATCCCCAAAACCAGCGAGGCAAGCGCGATCAGGATCAACGTGATCAAAAGGCTGCCGCCGGCCCAGCTTGTGATCATCAGGGAAAACGTGTTGCCGACGCCGGTCATGCCGATCACGTTGATGATCAGCCCCACGGCGATCAGCAGGATCGCGGTTTGCGTCATGGACTTAACGGCGAGCGCGGCGGCGCTCAATATCTTTTTTGGGCCCATGCGCGGCCCGGCGATCCACGAAAGGGCGATGATGGAAAGCGTTGCAATCCCCGCCGCATAAGTTGGCGTGAAACCGGCAACCAGAACGCCGACCAGCACCAGGAGCGGCACCAGGTATGTCCAGCCTTCGCCAAGGACTTGGAAGACCCGTTCGCCTTCATCCTCGCGCGGTGTGAGGCCCGCCTTTTGCGCTTCGATGCGCACGAAAAGACCGACGGTGAAGAAATAGAGCGCCGCCGGCACTACCGAGACGGCGACGATGTGGAGGTAGGAGATCTGGGTGAACGTCGCCATCACGAACGCGCCCGCGCCCATGATTGGCGGCATGAGCTGGCCGCCGGTGGAGGCGGCGGCCTCGACGCCCGCGGCAAAGCGGGGCGGAAACCCAGACCGCTTCATAAGGGGGATGGTCACCGATCCGGTGGCGACCGTGTTTGCGACCGCCGAGCCCGTAACCGATCCCATCAGCCCGGATGCGAAAACCGCGATCAGCCCCGGCCCGCCCGTAAGGCGCCGCGCCGCCGCCTTGGCGAGCCGCACGATGAAGTCGCTTGCGCCCGATTGGGTGAGGAACGCGCCGAACAGGATGAACATGAAAACGTAGGACCAACTGATGCGCGCGATGGGGCCGAACATGCCTTCCTCGCCATAAAAGCTGCGGCGCAGCAGGGTTTCCCAGCTCAAGCCGGGAAAATGAAAGACGCCGTCGAGCCAGCTTCCCCATATGACGACATAGGAAAGCGATAAAATGATCAGTACCGGAATGAAAAGCCCCGCCGTGCGGCGTGCGAATTCAAGCACCAGCAAGATGGCAGCGGCGGATACCGCCCAGTCCGCAGTATTGAAGGTTGCGCCGCGCGCGTAAAAGCCTGTCTCGGCAAAAACGAGATAAAGCCCGCACCCCGCGGCCATAGCGCCCAGGCCCATGTCCACCCACAAGGTCAGGGCGCGAAGTGCCCGCGCCTTGGGGTGCGCGAGGGGGTAGATAAGCGCTGCGGCAAACCCGAACATGGCAAAATGGAGCGCGGATCGCCATAGGTCCGAAAGTGTCGCTATGGTGTTGAAATAGATATGCGCGGCGGCGATCACCACGGCCAGCGCGGCGAAGACGAAACCCAGCCGCCCACGGAGCGGGCGTTCCCGTTCGCTTTGCAGGTCCGTAAGAGGGTCGGCGGTCATGATGATACGCTATTCTGGCGGCCGCAGGCGGTCCGGTATCTCAAGCCCCGCTTCCTCGTAATAGCGCAACGCGCCCGGGTGAAGCGGCATGGGCAGCCCGGCAATGGCGCGGTCAAGCGCCATGAAGGACGTGGCCGCATGAATGCCCGCAAGGAACGGTAGGTTCTCATAGATTGTTTTGGTGATCAGGTAGACCGCCTCCTCGTCGATGTCGGCGCGCGCGGCGAGGAAGTTGGGCTGGGCCACCGTGCGCACAAGCCCGATCTGGCCGGGATAGGTGCCTGCGGGAATGTCAAAGCGTGTCCAGAGCGGGTATTGCGCGTTTACCGCGGCGATCTCGTCATCGGTAAAGGCAAGAATGGTGAGGCCTTCCCCATCCGCGGCGAAGGCCCGGGTAAGGGCGGCCACGGGAATGCCAGCGGGCGCATTCATGCCGTCGATGACGCCGTTCTGGAGGGAATCGGCGCTGGGCCCGTAGCCTTGATAGACCAGCTCGAAATCATCGTCCGGCGCGTATCCCAGCGCTTCCAGTATATGACGGCCCGAGCCTTCGGTGCCTGAGTTACGCGCGCCGATGGAAAAGCGCCGCCCGCGCATGGCGTCCATGCCGGCCATTGTGCCGCCCCCGGCGAACTGGGTGCGGACCACGAATTGCTCCACATTGGGCCACAGCATGGTGATGGCGCGCAAGTGGGTTTGCGGGCCGCCACTCTGGAGTGGGCCATCGCCCACCCATGCCCACGCGCCATAAAGGCCTTGCAGAATAGCGAACTGCGCTTCGCCGTCGCGCAACAGCCGCACGTTCTCCGCCGAGCCCGCTGAGCTGATGGCGGAAAGCGAAACGCCGGTCGAGGGCTCGAGCCGCACCTTGGTCAGCGTCGCAAGGGCCACGCCCACCGGGTAGTACGTCCCGCCCGTAGTGGCCGTCGCAAGAATGTAGGACCGGTCCCCGTCTTGCGCCGGGGCGTCTTGCGCAAATGCAAACGTAAGCACGGCGGCAAGGCAAATCGTCAGGTAACGGAACATTTTACCACTCTCATGTTGCTAGGCGGGCTCGCGGCCGCAGAGGATTCTAGTCGTGAACACGCAAACCACATCGCCGTGCTGATTTATAATCTCGTTGCGTGTCGAAACGATGCCCCGGTCGCTGTCTTTGGGCTCCAGCAATTGGACTTCCATTTCGAGGTGGATCGTGTCGCCGATCTTAACCGGCGCCGTGAAGCGCACATCCTCCATGCCGTAAAAGGCAATGAACGATTTGGGCAGGACCTCGTATTGCCCCAGCCGGAATGCCAGCGCCGAGCCTATGGAAAGAACCAGCAAACCGTGCGCAATGCGCTCGCCAAAGGGGGATTGGGCGGCGTAGGTCAAGTCCGTATGGAGCGGATGCCAATCACCCGTCAGGCCCGCGAATGTGGTAATGTCGCTTTCGGTGATGGTTCGGGCGGGCGTGGTGCGCCGTTCCCCGATCTTGAAGTCCTCATAGTAAGCGCGTGGCATTAACCGGGTCTCCTCATGATTTGGACACATTACATTGCCTCTATGACCGCGCAAACCGGTTCCGCTCAAGGCTTGGCGAGGGCACACCTATGACGAAGATCAATCTTGCCCCAGTGGCGATGGCCGCGCTCTTGCTGACGGCGCCGGTGGCGTGCGCGCAAGAAAGCCCTGAAGAAGAAGGGTCTCTTCAAGGCGCGGTCGCAAACGCGATCCCCGCTTGGTGGCGCATCGAACATTTCGAGGTTTTGGAGGAAGACGCCGGTGCGCCCCCAACCGAACCATCAGCCGCCGCCGTGCCCGCTGGCAAAACGCCGGAGGACGAAGCCGAAGTCGTGGACGACGAAGCCCCCAAACCCGGCATGACGCAGCCTGCGGATCCGTCACTGCGGTTCGCCGCCACGCTCGAACTTACGCGTTCAATTTACGAGCCGCTTTACTCGCTGGACGGCACCGCAATCGTGCGCCCGCTCATGGAAGAAGGCGACCGGATTGACGTGACGGGCTATGCCCTGAATGGCGATCAAGCGGCGTTCACCGATCCGGATGCGATCCATTTCGACCAGGAGGGGATTGCCGCCATTGGGCGCCCCCTTGACGGCTTTGGGATGCCCGCGCTGGTGCAAGGAACCGACGAGGCGGAAGAATTTATCGCTTCTCGCGATGCAGCGCGGGCGGAAGGGATGCTCAACAAAGTCGTGGGCGATTCCGGCGGAGAGCTTTGATCAGGCGCACAAACTAAGGACGTATAGGAAAGGCCGAGGGTCCCGTCCGGCGCAAGGGTGCCGCCAGCTCCGCAAACTCACACAAAAGCGGCCGTGTTTTGCGCGGGTCGATAATGTCCTCGACCATGAAGGCCTCCGCCGTGCGAAACGGCGAACGCACTTGGTTCATGGTGCTCTCGATCTCCGCGCGCAACACATCGGGGTCGTCGGCCTTTTCAAGCTCCGACCTGTAGGCCGCCTCGATCCCGCCTTCCAGCGGCAGCGAGCCCCAATCACCCGACGGCCAGGCAAAGCGGTAATGAAAGCGCGAATGGTTGAGGTTGGCCGCGCCCGCGACCCCGAACGCTTTACGGATCAGGACCGAACACCACGGTACGCTCGCTTGATAGACCGCCGCAAGCGCGCGGGCGCCGTGCCGGATGGTCCCCGCCCGTTCCGCTTGGGTGCCGATGACGAAGCCGGGATTGTCGACCAAATGCACGACAGGTAAGTGGAAGGTCTCGGCCAGATCGACAAAGCGCACGATCTTTTGCGAAGCGTCCGCCGTCCAGCCACCGCCATAGTGATAAGGATCGTTCGCCAGCACCGCCACGGGCCAGCCGTCAAGCCGGGCGAGCCCTGTAATCGCCGACCGGCCCCAGAGCCCTCCCATTTCAAAGAAGCTGTCTTTGTCAAAGACGCTCTCGATGATCTTGCGCATCTTGTAGACCTTGCGCCGGTCTTCGGGCACCGCGCCTAGCAGGCCTTCGTCCGCACGGGCCGGGTCATCGCTGGTCTCGGCTCTCGGCGGCAATCCGTCCACGGAGGAAGGAAGATAGGAAAGAAACCGCCGCGCCATGGCAATCGCTTCGTCTTCGCTTTCGGCAACCGCGTCGGCAACGCCGTTGTGCCCGTGGATGTGGGCGCCCCCAAGGCCTTCCTTGTCCACGTCTTCGCCAAGCCGGTTGACCACGGGCGGGCCTGCAACGAAGACCTGGGCGAGTTCCTTCACCATGACCGCGAAGTGACTGGTCACGAACCGCGCCGCGCCAAGGCCCGCAACAGGCCCCAGCGCCAGCGCCACCACGGGCACGGTGGCGAGGTTCCGCACCACCCAGTCCCAGCCGGGATTGGCGGGCACGTAGGTACGCGCGGCGGTGTTCAGGGTTTTGACCGAGCCCCCGCCGCCGGTGCCGTCGATCATGCGCACGAGGGGCAGGCGCAGCTCGTTCGCCATCTGCTCGGCGGCCACCATCTTCTGCCAGATGGCGGCATCCGCCGCGCCGCCCCGCACGGTGAAGTCATCGCCCGTCGCCACCACCGGGCGGCCTTCGACATTGGCGCGCCCGAAAAGAAAGTTCGCGGCCATGAAATCTTTGAGCGCGCCGTCTTCGTCATATTCCGCACGGCCCGCGAGCTTGCCGATCTCCCGAAAGCTGCCCTCGTCAACCAGGCGAGCAAGGCGTTCGCGCACATTCAGCTTGCCGCGGTCCGCCTGGCGCTTGAGCTTTTCCGCCCCGCCCATCTGTTCGGCAAGCGCGGCGCGGCGCTTCAGTTCTTCAAGGTCTTTCTCCCAGCCCATCAGTTTTTTCCGCTAAAGCCCTTTTAAGGGCCTACCGCGCCGATGAGCGCGCCGAAATCCTCCGACTCAATCAGATAAGTGTAGATGAGAATCTGCAGCGCCTCGGTTCCGATACCGCCTTCCGCGTTGATGTTCATGACCAGTGTGGGGTCGCCTTCTTCATCAATATAAGCGCGTGACCAATTGCGCGACTGGCGGAAGATGTCGTTCCACTCGTGGATGGTCTCAGTGTTTACCCGCGTCTGGGGCTCGAACCAGCTATAAAGCGTTACGTCGTTACAGCCGCTCGCATCGCAACCGTAGAAAAGAACATTGATGTTCCGTGCACGGAATTGACCTTGGGTCGCGACCTGCACAAGGGGAAAGCCGCGGTTGTCGCTGGTCTCGACGTGCGTAAGGCCAAGGGACCCCAGTATTACGCCGATACGATCCGCCGACAGCTTTTCAATCGTCTGCGCTTGGGCGGGAAGGGCGAAAAGCAAGGCGGCGATGAGACTAAGAAAAAATGTACGCATAACGGTCTTTCCTGGCTGAAGATACGAAAGGCTGAGCTTAGCGCCCGCAGCCCTTGGGGGCGAGCGCTGATTTCGCGGGCTCAGGGCCGCATGGTCGAGGTGTAAGGCCCTTTCAGGTTTTCGAGCGTCGGCGCGGCGAACCTGAGCCAATTCCAAATGGCGGGCCGGGTCTCGCGCGGGTCGATGAGGTCGTGTACGGAAAAAGTCTCCGCGCGCGGGAAGGGGGACTGCGCGGCGGCCAGCGCCTCTTCAAGCTCTTTACGTTTTGCGTCGGGGTTTTCAGCGGCGGCAATCTCGCGCCCGAAGGCAACGGCGACGCCCCCTTCAAGGGGCAGGGCGCCCGTCTCCGCCGAGGGCCAGGCGAGCACGTGCCCCTTGGGGCCGAAATGGGCGGCGGCGGCAACGCCAAAGGCCTTGCGCACCAGAATGCTGATCCACGGAACGCGGCTTTGCACCACCGCCATCACTGCCGCCGTCCCGTGGCGGATGGTGCCAGCGGCTTCAGAGTCCGGGCCGATCATAAAGCCCGGCTCATCGACGAACGAGATAATGGGCAGACGGAACGTGCTGCAGAGGTCCACAAAGCGGCGGACTTTTTGGGAGCCCTCCGCCGTCATCGCGCCCGCGTAGTAGCGGCAGTCATTGGCAAGAACGCCCACCGGATGGCCGCCAAGCCGCGCCAGCCCCGTAATCTGTCCTGGCCCAAAGGCCCGCGTCATTTCAAAGAAGCTCTCGTGATCCACCACATGACCGATCAGTTTGCGCATCTTGAAGGGCTGGCGCCGGTCGCGGGGGATGATGTCGAGCAGTGCTTCGTCTTTGCGGTCAGTAGGATCGGTGCTGTCGCCCACGGGCATATCGGCCCAGACGTTTTGGGGCAGGTAACTCAGAAACGTGCGGATCTGATCAAGCGCATCCGCTTCGTCTTTGGCGATGTTGTCGACGGCGCCCGATTTTGCGTGAACGCTCGCGCCGCCAAGCTCTTCCTTGGTCAGCTCGCGGCCAAGCGCCCGTTCCACCACTTTGGGTCCGGCAATGAGCAACTGGGCTGTCGCCTCGCTCATGACCGAGAAATGCGAGGCCGCAAGCCGCGCGGCGGGGAACCCGGCCACGGGTCCTAATGCCGCCGAGGCGACGGGCACGACGCCCATGGCCTGTGCGATTGACTGAAACCTTGGGGTGGCAAACACGGGCTGGCCCGCCGGGCGCTTGCCCGAGGCGCCGCGCACCGAGCCCCCGCCCCCTTCCAGAAGGCGCACCAGCGGTACGCGATAGGTGAGCGCCAGCTCCTCCGCATAGACCGACTTGCGCAAACCGGCGGCATTGGGCGAGCCGCCTTTCAGGGTGAAGTCTTCGCCCCCCACCGCCACGGGGCGGCCGCCGATTTCAGCAAGGCCGACCACATAGTTGGCGGGAGTGAAGCTGCCGTCTTCTTCCTCGGCGCCCGCGACCGTGCCGTGCTCGACGAAGGAGGCTTCGTCCGTAACCGCGGCGATGCGCTCGCGCACCGTGAGGCGCCCCTTGCCGTGGTGCTGGGCGACCGCATCCTTGCCGCCCATTTCTTTAGCCTGCGCCCGGCGGCGGGCGATCTCGTCCGCTTCGTCTTTCCAGCTCATGGGCGAAGTCTATGCGAGGGGCAAGGCAAACCCAAGACTCGGAAGGGATGATTGGAAGAGGGAAGACTGGAGAGGGACAAGCGCCGCTGCTATAAGGCGGGCATGACCCCCATGGATCACATTCGCGCGCGGCTTGCCGAACTCCTTGACGGGGCGGAGGGGTTTTCCGCGACCGTGCTCTTTGATTTCGGCGATGCAGGCGCGGTGCATATTGACGGCTCGCGCGGCGCCATTGTGCTCTCGCCGGAACGGGGCGCGGCGCAATGCACCATCGCCATGCCGGCCGAGACTTTCGCGCACATCTTGAAAGGCGAGCTCGACGAGACCGCCGCCTTTATGCAGGGTGAGATGCGCCTTACGGGCGAGGTCGGCCTTGCCACGCGCATCAGCGACTTTATCCGTGAGCGGGCGCAAGCCAAGGCGGCCTCGTGACGTCTTCGGAGCTTCACACCATCGACGAAAATCCGTGCCCGCCAGGCGGCGAGGGAACCATCATCGTCAATGGCGATGCGGAACTGCGCGCGGCCAGGTGGCTGCCCGAAGGTGGGGGCAAAGGGACCGTCATCCTCGCCCACGGGCGTACGGAGTTCATTGAAAAATACTACGAAGTGATCGGCGAGCTTTTGGAGCGGGGCTTTGCCGTCTTCACGTTCGATTGGCGGGGCCAAGGCCTTGCCACGCGCGAGCTGGAAGATTGGCAGCGCGGGCATATTGAGAACTTCGACCACTTCCTCGCCGATCTCGATCAGATATTCGCCAGCGCCTTTTTCACCGCCATGCCTGGACCGCGCTACGTGCTTGCCCATTCTATGGGCGGCAACATCATGATGCGCTATCTGCGCGACCGGCCCGAGCTTGCCATGCGGGCGGTTTTTTCAGCGCCCATGCTGCGCATCGGGTCGGGCATCATGCGGCAAGCGCTGCACTTTGTGGCGGCGGTGGCGATGCACATGGGCCGCGGCGATGCCGAGCCTTTTGCTGCCCGCGCCGAAGACCCAGCAAAGCAGAGTTTTGAAGAAAATCCTGTCACGTCCGACCGCGCCCGCTTTGAACGTGTGCGGGCGACCGTCACCGCTTATCCGCGCCTTGGCGTTGCGGGGCTCAGTTGGCATTGGCTTCGGGCGGCAATGATATCGGTGCAAGTGATTTGGCAGGACGAGTTCATCCAGAACCTGAAGGTGCCAACCTTGCTGGTGGCGGCGGGCCGCGAGAAGCTGGTGGACCCGGCGGCGTGCCGCGACTTCGCTGCGCGCTCGCCGGTCTGCGATGCAGTGACTATCGAAGGCGCCTTGCACGAGATCCTGATGGAACGGGACCGCTTCCGCCGTCAGTTCTGGGCCTTGTTCGATGAGTTCGTGGCGCGGGACTAGGCGCGAAGAAGCCCCAGCACCCTTTCGTGAAGCGCCGGGTCGCCGGCGGCAAGCACCTGCCCGCCGTGCTCGGCGGGACCCCCGCGCCAATCGGTAACAACGCCGCCCGCGCCTTCGATAATGGGGATCAGCGCTTGAATGTCGAAGGGCTTGAGCCCCGCTTCGAGCACAATGTCGATGAGCCCATGGGCCAGCAGGCAATAGGCGTAACAGTCCGTCCCCAGGCGAAGCATTTTGGTCTCGCGCAGAAGCGTGTCATAGGCGTCCTGTTCGCGCGGGGTCGTAAAGAGCTCGGGCGTCGTGCAGGCGAAAATGGCATCGCCAAGATCGGGGCAGGCGCGTGTCTTAAGCGGCGTGATCGCCTCGCCGCGCACCAGCGCCGCCCCGCCCGGCCAGCCCACGAACCGGTCGCCGACAAAGCCCTGGTCCATGACACCGACAACCGGCGCCTTGCCGTCGTGATACCCGATAAGCGTCCCCCAGGTGGGCATCCCGGCGATAAAGGCGCGCGTGCCGTCGATAGGATCGATGACCCAGCGCCCGCCGCTGGTGCCGTCTTTCTCGCCATACTCCTCGCCCAGAATGGCGTCCGCCGGGCGTTCCTGTTCGATCAGTGTGCGGATCGCCCGCTCGGCGCCCTTGTCGGCAATGGTGACTGGATCGAATGCGTTCGGCGTATCGCCTGTCTTGTCTTCGGGAGCCACGTTCCGGAAATGGGGGAGGATCGCGTCCCGCGCGGCGTCGGCGGCGCGGCAGGCAAAAGAGACAAGCTCGTCGTAAGGGGTGGGAACGGATAAAGACATGGACGGGTCCTTGATCGGGGCAATCGCCCGCGACCCTGCCACGTCCGCATGGAAATGAAAAACCCCCCGGCAAGTGCCGAGGGGCATACTTTCAGAAATCCTCCGCGATCAAGCGGCGGCGGTGGTCCCGCTGGGGCCGGGGTTTTTGATGGCTTTTGCAAGATCGAGAAGCCGCCGGCGCGGGGCCTCATCAAGGGCGTAATAGGTCCGTATAAGCTCGAGCGTTTCTTTGTTTGCAAGAAGGTCGGGCGGCAGGGTGTTGCCGGTTTCATCACCGGCGCGTTTGCTTTCAAGCCCTTCAAAGAAGAACGCCACGGGCACGTCGAGCGCTTGGCTCAAGTCCCAAAGGCGGCTGGCGCTTACCCGATTGGCGCCGCTTTCATATTTCTGGATTTGCTGGAACTTTATCCCGACGGCATTGGCTAGCTGTTGTTGGGTCATGCCGATCATCCAGCGCCGGTGCCGCAACCGCCCGCCCACATGCAAGTCAACGGGGTGTTTGCCTTTGGCTGCGCCAGTGGGGCGGCTTTCTTCCGAGGGGGTTGGGGTGTCCATAACGCTACGCTCCGTCACAGTTACACGGGTTACAAGGTGCCGTCCCGTCGCCGCCAATGTACTTACGGGCTGCATCGGGCCGGTGTTGAGCAGGGGTATGCGGTCCCTGATCGGCACAACCCATATCCGGCGATTATTGTAGTCGCAATTCGCGTGCCGGTGGAGTCGCTCACCGGCATTTGATGGGTTTGAAAATCACATTGTCCAGGGTTTCTGAGCCCTTTAGTCGGGCAGGCGCGCCACTTCGAGCCAGTAGCTTTCGTCAAATCCGGGAAGATCGAGATTGGAGAGGAACTGCCTTGTGCAGGCTTCCCAGGAGAATTTTTCCGCATGGGCGCGGCATTCCTCGGCGGTGGCGCAGCCGAGCGCACGGCGGCACGCGGCGGCGAGATCGTCGTCCACCGCGCCGACACCGCTGCCGTCCAGAATGTCCGCCGGTCCCTGCACGGGATAGGCGGCAACCGGGGTGCCCGAGGCAAGCGCTTCCACCACCACAAGCCCGAACGTGTCGGTCTTGCTGGGAAAGACGAAGACATCGGCTTGCGCGTAGATGGCGGCGAGTTCTTCGCCGAAGCGGGGGCCTGTGAAAATCACGTGGGGGTATTTGACTTTAAGTTCCTCAAGCATGGGCCCGCTGCCCACCACCATCTTTGCGCCGTCGAGGTTCAAATCGAGAAACGCCTGAATGTTCTTTTCCACCGCCACGCGCCCCACATAAAGCCAAAGCGGGCCGTCTTTCTTTAGCGGTTCGGTCTCGCGCGCCATGTCCGGGTTAAAGAGGGTCAGGTCCACGCCGCGCGACCAGATGCGCAAGTTTTCAAAACCCTTTTCTTCAAGCTCCTTCTCCAGGGAAGGGGTCGCGACCATCACCGCCGATGCGGCGTTGTGGAAACGGCGCAAGATGCCGTAGCCCCAGCTAATGGGAAAGCGCGTGCGCGCGTGGATGTATTCGGCAAACCGCGTGTGAAACGACGTCGTGTAGGGATGCTCGTGCCGCACGCAAAAGCGCCGCGCCGCCCAGCCCAGGGGCCCCTCCGTCGCGATATGGATCGCGTCGGGCTGATAGACGTTGATGATGCGCGAGATCATGGAATAGGGCGCGAGCGCCAGGCGGATTTCCGGATAGGTGGGCAACGGCACCGTGCGGAAAAGGTCCGGCGTGATGTAGTAGACTGTGTTGCCGAACTTGCCGAGATACTGGCCCAGGGTGTCGAGGGTGCGCACGACGCCGTTCACTTGCGGTTTCCAGGCATCGGAAACGATAAGGATGCGCAGGCCCGAGCTGGGGTTGGGAACTTCGGGGGTGCGACGGCGGCGCCTGCCGATACGGCGCAAGCGTCCGCCCACGCGCCGGAACCAGCGCAGGCGCCCGCCTGTTTCTTCGGCGGGCGGCGCGACAAGGGGTGCTTGAGGCTCGGGCGCAGTATCGTTCACGGCAAAGAGGTTCCGCATGGAAAATGGGCGCCCCTGATAGCGGGTTTGCGCTCATGCGTCGAGTGGTGAGACTTGGAGTAAAGGCCCAGGCTAAGGGTCCCGGGCTAGCTGCCGGTTTCGCTGATAGCTTGGTGCGCCACGCGCCGCCCGATGGCGGCGGCTCTAAGATCCGCCCCGCCATAGACGGCAATGGGGCTTGCGGCCGTCGTGGCATGGCTGCTTGCAAGCAAGGCCGCCACCATGGGCGTGCGGCTTGCGCCCGCGCTTTGCCAGGGATCAACCGCTGGGCCCCTTACGTGCTGTGTATGAGGATGGCGTGCCTGCCAAAGCCCCACGTCGCCGGATGTTTCCTCATCCGCACCCAGCAAATCGATCTCCGCGGTCTCCACCAGGGCGGGGCTTTCCAGTGGGCGCGAGGTGACCAGCATGTCGCCGCGCGCGGCACGGCGGCGCGTCAGCTCCCAGAAGTTCTGAAAGCGTGCGCCGTAGATCTGGTTAAATTCCTCAGTATAGGAATGATAAAGCTCGACCGCGCGGGACCATGAGCCCGCTTGCCGCTTGAGTTGATACAGGTAGTCCGCCGCGTACATCATGTTGGCGAGCGGGTCGAAGGCTTCCTCAAAACTTGTAAAAGCGCGTGGATGGAAAAAGACGTTCACCTGCATGCAGCCCACGTCGAAGCTGCGCGTGCCGGCATTCAGCAATTGTTGCGCGGCGAAGACGGCTTGTTCCTTGGTGGCGAACACATAGCCCTGGCCGCCCACATTGATGGTCCAGGGCCATGGCGCGGTTTCGCCGTTGGGCGCGCGGCGCGCGCTCTCGTTAAAGGCGACGGCGGTCAGCAGGTGATCCGGCGCATCAATGGTGCCCTGAACCAGTTCCGCCGCCTCGACGCAGGCCCACCAGTCGGCGGCAAGCGGCCCTTGGTTCTCCCGGGCGGGGATTTCCTGGGCGCGCGCAAGACCGCCCGCAAGGAAGACCCCTGCGGAAAAGACGATCAGTATGACACGGCGAAGGCCCATGGGCATTCGTTCCTCTATTGATCCGGCCTTGTGCGGCTGCCCGCTCCGTCCCGACGGGGAGCACCCGTCTGAGCGGGCAAAGCTTGGGCGGTCTTCCTAAACAGAACCTTTCCCATACCGCCGGCAGACCGTTTTCGGCACCGCAGCAAAATCGCTGTCCCAGCCGCCGATTGCCCTTGCAAAAACTGTGCTCACGGGTCCGGGCCCGGTCAACGAAAGATGGAAAAGCTCCTTAATTTCAATGGTTTGCGTAAAATAATCGCAAATTTCGCCGGACCGGCGGCGTATCAAAATCAGCCGCAAGTGTGTGCTCCCTGGGCAGGGCCGGGGATAACGCGTGGGTAAGATTGGTTAAAGAACCGGGGCCAGCGGTTCCAGATCGAGCGCGTTCAGGCGCTCGGCGAGGCTTGCCAAATCGGACTTGAGGTCATGGAACCGCGGCTTTTTCTCAAGCGTCGCCTCGTCCATGTAAAGCGCCCGGTTGATCTCGATTTGCAAGGCGTGAATGCCGTGCAACGGCTTGCCATAGCGCTCGGTGGTATAGCCGCCCGCGTAAGGTGCGTTGCGCACGGTGGAATAGCCGAGGGTGCGAAAAACCTCTTCGACAAAAGCGGTGATTTCCCCGGCGCAGGAGGTGCCGTGGCGGTCGCCGAGCACGATATCGGCGCGGGCGTGGCCTGCATCCTGATCCATTGGTCCGCCCACGGACGGCATGGAATGGCAATCGATCAACACCGCGCAGCCGAACCGGTAATGGGCTTCGGCCACAAGTTTTCTCAGCTCTTCGTGATAGGGCTCGTAAAGCTCGCGAATGCGCTGCTCGGCTTCTTCAAAGCTGAGTTTGTGGCGGTAAATCTCTTTGCCGTCCGCCACCACCCGCGCGATGGTGCCAAGCCCGCCGGCAACCCGCAGCGACCTTGTGTTCACGAATGAGGGCAGGCGCCCCACGAACATCTCGGGGTCGAGCTCGAAGGGCTCGCGGTTGACGTCCACATAGGCGCGGGGAAAGTTGGCGGCGAGCAGCGTCATGCCGCAGGCGGGCGCATCCATGAAAAGCTCATCCACGTAACTGTCTTCCGAACGCCGGATCATCAGCGCATCGAGCCTCGAGGCGGCGAGGAAACTGGGGGGATAATCCCGTCCCGAATGGGGCGAGGCAACGACCACAGGGACCTTCAGCTTTCGCGGGCGATGCACAGCGAAAGCCGGGCCCCGCCAAAGGGCCTCGGCGGGCTCGAAGGATGACAGCTGAACCTGATCCATGACGGCGATTATAGGGACGATTTGCCCGCGGGCCAGCCCGGAAGCCGCGAAGAGCGCGGGAAAAGCGCACATTCCCTAAGGGAATTGCTCCCGGGGGCAGCGCCCGCCCGCCGCCCGTTTCATAGGCCGTTTACGATTTCGCTATAGAGATTAACGAATCTGAGTCGCGAAGGCTGCGAGGGCGCACCCGTTCGCGATATAGTGTGTCGCGTGGTTTGGGGGGAAGTAACCGGTATGGCCCGGATCGTTCTGGCGGAAGATGACAGTTCCATGCGCCGCTTTCTGGCGGGGGCGCTCAAGAAGGCGGGCCACCACGTGGTCGACTTCGAACAGGGCGACGAGGCGCTGGAAGAACTCAAGCGCGCGCCTTACGATCTTCTGCTCACCGACATCGTGATGCCCGTCATGGACGGGATTGAGCTTGCCCGCCGCGCTGCGGAGATGTTCCCGGCCATGAAGATCATGTTCATCACCGGCTTTGCCGCCGTCGCGCTCAACCCCGCCTCGAACGCGCCTAAGGACGCCAAAGTGCTGTCAAAGCCCTTCCACCTCAAAGAGCTGGTGGGCGAGGTGGAACGCCTGCTCGCCGCGTGAAGGGCCCCCAGTGCGGGGGTCTTGCGCTCGCTTTTCCAAACGGATATGGAAGCCGTCCCGACCGGTCTCCATCGGTCATGGGCGCGTAGCTCAGCGGGAGAGCACCTCGTTGACATCGAGGGGGTCGCTGGTTCAATCCCAGCCGTGCCCACCATTTTTCTTCCTCACAAAGCTCAGCATCTGCTAGAGGAAGCCCATGTCCGACCCCGTCACTATCGTTGAAGTGGGCCCGCGCGACGGGCTGCAAAATGAGCGCGAGCCCATCGCGGTGGCGGTCAAGATTGAGCTTGTGAACCGGCTTGCGGCTTGCGGGCTCTCGTTTGTAGAGGCGGGCAGCTTCGTTTCCCCCAAATGGGTGCCGCAAATGGCCGGGAGTGCGGAAGTGATGGCGGGGATCACGCGCCGTCCGGGTACGGAATATCCCGTGCTTACCCCGAACATAAAAGGCTATGAAGCCGCCAAGGAAGCGGGTGCGGACATCGTCGCGGTGTTCGGCGCGGCGTCGGAGAGCTTTTCCCAGAAGAATATCAATTGCTCCATCGCCGAGAGCATCGAGCGCTTCTTGCCGGTGATCGAGGCCGCCAAAGCGGACGGCAAGCGCGTGCGCGCTTATGTCTCCTGCGTGCTCGGCTGCCCTTACGAAGGCGAAGTGGCAGTGCGCGAAGTGGTGCGGGTCTCATCGGCGCTCTATGAGGCGGGGTGCTATGAAATTTCCCTGGGCGACACCATCGGCGTGGGCACGCCCGAGAAGGCGCGCGCTATGTTCAAGGCGGTGGCCGACGCCGTCCCGGCGCCCGCGCTCGCGTGCCATTTTCACGACACGTACGGTCAAGCCCTGGCGAACGTCTTTGCCTGCATGGAAGAGGGCGCGCGGGTGGTGGATGCCTCGGTCTCGGGACTTGGCGGCTGTCCTTACGCGCGCGGCGCCACGGGCAATGTGGCGACGGAGGATGTGGTCTATATGCTCGGCGGCATGGGGTGTGAGACGGGCGTTGATCTGGACGCGCTGATGGAGGTAAGCCGCTGGATTTCGGCGCAGCTTGGCCGCGAGGTCGGCTCCAAGGTCACGCGCGCAAGAACCGGGTAGCGCCCCCCTTTCTCTCATGGCACTCATGCGCGGGCTGCCGTTGCCATCGCCGCCCGGCTGTAGGATATAGCCGCCAACCTTTTGAGAATTGTCATGACTGAGCCCTTCAAACCCGAGTACGCCGCCGCGTTCAAACGCGCCTATGAGCGTGCGCTTCGCTATCGCGAGAAATCGGCGGAGCTGCCGCCGCGCCCGACGGCGACGGCGAATGAGTTGCGCGCCGCCTTCGATGTGGGCTTGTCCGAGGAAGGCCGCGACCCGGTTGAGATTATCGACCGGCTTGCGGATGCGGCCGAGCAGGGGCTTATCGGGATCACTTCGCCGCATTTTTTCGGCTGGGTCATGGGCGCTTCGCACCCGGTGGGAACGGCGGCGGAGTTCCTGACCGCCGCCTGGGGGCAGAACGCCGGCATCTACCAAACTGCGCCCGCAAATGCGGTGGCGGAAGAAGTGGCGGGAGCCTGGCTTCTGGATCTTCTTGATTTGCCCCGCGAAAGCTCAATCGGCTTTACCACCGGCGCCACCATGGCGAGCTTCATCTGCCTTTCGGCGGCACGCACGGACGTGCTGCACAAAATGGGCTGGGACCTCGAACAAGAGGGCCTGATCGGCGCGCCGGAGGTCAAAGTGTTCCTGAGCGAAGAGGCTCACGCGACGATCCATTCAGGGCTGCGGTATCTGGGGTTTGGCGAGCGGCAAAAAGTGACGATTGCGTCGGACGATCAATGCTGCATGATCGCAAGCGACCTTGGCGAAAAATTGTCATCTCATGATGGCCCCAAGATCATTATCAGCCAAGCGGGGCAGATCAACTCCGGCGCATTTGATGATTTTGCGGCGATTAGCACGCTCGCCGCAGAGCACAAGGCCTGGCATCACGTGGACGGTGCGTTCGGCCTTTGGGCGCGGGCGGTGCCGGAACTTGCCGATTTCTGCGAAGGGATCGACGGGGCCGATTCATGGTCCGTAGACGGACATAAGTGGCTGCAGGTGCCTTACGATTCCGGTTTCGCCATTGTAAAAAATCCCATCGCCCACGCGCGCGCCATGGACACTTCGGCCAGCTATATCGCGCGTAGCCCGGAAGATGGAAAAGACCCCTCCCGCTTCGTGCCGGAGCTTTCCCGCCGCGCCCGCGGATTTGCGGTATGGGCGACCATTCAGGCCCTGGGCCGAAAGGGGGTTGCGGAAATGGTGGCGCGGCACACCCGTTGCGCCCGGCACCTGGCAAGCTACGTCACCAAGGAGCCAGGCATCCGTGTACTGAACGATGTGGCGATCAACCAGGTGGCTTTGGCGTTCGGCGGTGAAGGTGAGCCGCTCGATGCGCGCAATACCTATGCCCGCGCGGTGATCGACGAGGTGCGGCGGGAGAACACATCTTACATTGGCGGGGCGGAATGGAAGGGCCAGCAGATTATCCGTGTATCGGTGATCTCCCGCACGACCGGTGAAAGCGACATGGAACAACTGGGCGATTCCATCATTCGGGCTTGGCGCAAGGCGCGGGCCGGCGCTTGACCGCGCGCCCGAGGGGCAAAATCGGGGCAACAAATTGCCGTGTGCGGCAAGCCTGTACGCCTTGCGGGACACCCCAGAAACCTTACATTTTAAGTAAGACTGCCTTGCGCTTGCGCGAGGACAGGGGCCCGCGAAGGAGACCACGGGATGAGACGGTATCAGGGACAGAAGGTCCGCTACTTCAACTACCCGGCCATGTTCCTGGCCGACCCTTTGCGCTGGCTTATCTATCTCGTTCTCGTTTTCGCGTTCGGCGCGGGCCTTGCGCTTTTCGGCATATGGTGGTTTCGCGTTTATGGACGGCGGCTCGTGCTGACCGAGGACGAAGCCGTCTTCATCAAGGGCGTTTTCAACACCTCCACCACCGAGATTCGCATTGCCGACATCCGTTCGGTCGAGGTTGATCAGACCTTTTGGGAAAAGCTGATGAACATCGGCTCGGTCAAGATCGCGTCCGCGGGCTCCGATGGGTGGGAGATTGAAATCCCCGGCTTGCCGCACCCGGCCCGCGTCCGCCGCATCATCAATGAAGGCCGCCACGGCACCACTTCAAACGACTAGTGCGACATCGCCTGTTACTAAAGGGCGGGCATGATACCCAAATCGCCCCTGTTTCTTGGCCGCCTCCTGTGGCAAAGATAACTTCGGCCGCCGATGTTGCGGCCCCCGCGCGCAGAAGAAAGCAGCAGAAGAGAGCCAAACCCATGGCCAAGGGACACATCTTCATCGGTATTCCGACAGCGGATCAAAACATCTCCACCGGCACCGCCAAGTCGCTCTACCGGCTCGCCCTGGCGCTCCACAAGAACGACATCTCTACGTCGCTCTTTTTTGCCGAAAGCGCGGATATTATTGAAAACCGGAACATCCTCGCGGCGTATTTTCTGGAATCGAAAGCCTCTCACCTGCTTTCCATCGACAGCGATATCAGTTTCGAGCCCCAAGTGGTGGCGGACTTTGTCAACTTGAAAAAGCCCCTTGTCGGTGCGGCCTATCCCAAACGCCGCATCGACATGAAGACCTACGCCGCTGTTTACGCGCAGCTCGATGAGATTGAGGACCCGGAAGAACGCTTCCGCGCCGCGCGCGCTTGTGCCTCGCAATTTCCGTTTCTGGTGCAAAACGGCGCGCGGGTGGAGAAGGGGTTTGTGCCCGCTCAAGGCATTCCTGCGGGCCTTATGCTCACCGAGCGGCGCGTCTTTGAGACCATGATCGCGCAGAAGGAAAAGGCGAAGCTCGACCAGCTCGGCCCAACGCCGCTCTGGCAAAAGGGCGATCACTACGGGTTTTTCGACCGCGTCTGGATGCCCGAAAAGCGGTACTGGCTGTCGGAGGATTTGAGCTTCTGCCACCGCTGGGCCACGGGCCTGGGTCAGGAGATCTACGCCTATATCGGCCCCGGCGTGACCCACCACGGCACCATGGCCTATGACGCGACTTATCTGGATTTTGCCAAGAACCGCAAAGCCTTTGACGGCCTCAAGAAGGCGGACAGCCCAAGTGCCAAAGTGAGCCAACCCGAGGCGGCGCCCGCGGCAAAAGTGGCCCGGCAGGTGGTTAAGACGGCGGCCACGCGGGCCACCAAGAAAGCCTCGAAAAAGGCCGCGAAAACGGCAAAGTAACTGATATCGCTGACAAACTGTCGCAAGGCTGCAACAGGTTGGGCCGATTCAGGGGTGCGATCTGACGAATCCTGGCCGATTTTGGCAGTTTTCTTGCTACTCTCCACTCTGAATTGTGGGGTCGGCACGAAGGGGCGCCGGCAGCAGGGAGGCATTCAATGAATCTGCGTAGCACTCTTGTGACGTCGGCTGCGGCCGTCGCACTCTTGGCGGGCTCATCGGCTCAGGCGGCGGAAGACTTTTACGTCAGCGTCTTTGGCGGATACTCAACCTTTGACGATGAGATTCCGTTTAGCACATCGCAGTACAATCCGGGCTTCCAAAAGTCCGGTACGCCGTTCAGCGGAAAAATTGCCGGCACGCCTGTTGGTCCGTACACAGTTCGTTTCACTCGTCTTGCCATACACACAACCGCCTATTTGTTCGGCACGTCGAAGCTTGCATGGGAGGACGACTTCGACAGTGGATTTGTCGTCGGAGCAGCGCTCGGGCGCAGTTTTGGCGAGAATTGGCGCGGAGAAATCGAAGTGGCCTACCGCCGGGCAGATGTTGCGGGCGGCGACAAATTTGTTAATGACTTCGATGGCCGCAACGGCTTTTCGGGTACGGGCACCCTCTACATCTATAACTATAATTACTTGGCGGGCACCATAAAAACCGTGTTTGCTTCCGGGGTGCCGTTTTCTGGAACGTTCCCTCCGACGACGTCTGGCCGAGCCTTCCCATTTGATGCTGACCTGCCATACCACACCACAGTAGCCGGCAACCTATCGAGCGACGGCGAGGCGCAAGTGTGGTCGTTCATGGGGAACCTTTGGTACGACTTCAACTTCATGGGCCTCAATCCGGATGGCATGGTTACCTTCATTGGCGGGGGATTGGGTGTTGCGAGCCTCGATTTCGAATACAGCGCTTCCATGGATACCTTGCTCGGTGGTGCGATGATCGCCTATGGCGTCGACGATAGCGCCATGGGTCTTGCCTATCAGCTAGGCGCGGGCGTCGGCTTCGATGTGGGCGAAGGCATGCGGCTCACCGCCCAGTACCGCTGGTTCGGCACCTCGGACATCGATGTGGGGCAGACGGACCTGCGCGTGGAAAGCCACAACGCGCTCCTTAGTCTCTCCGTGCCGCTCGGCAATTTGATACCCTAGGCGCGGACGCTAAGGTCTCTCATACAAGGGCCGCGGGTCACGCCGCGGCCCTTTCTTATGGGGCTTATGAGCTTTGTGGCATAAAGGGTTTGCCTGGCTCTTTTGAAAGCTCGTCTTCCACATAAGACTTGAGCTGGCTTGCGACTTCCGTGGGCTCGCCGTCCAGTTGCGTGGGGTCGATCACCGGCCCGAAGGTCATGTTGAACAGATAGCCGCGCTTGTTCAGAAGCTCGTTAAACAAGGTCATATCCCTCAGCTCTGCGCTCGTCAGATGGAAGAGGTAGTAGAGCAGTGAGTTCCTCCCGGTCATATAAAGCGGCAATACGGGCGTCTTGTGCCGCCGGGCAAGATTGACCGTGGTGCCGAACCAGTCCTGTTCACGGATGCCGCGCCAGGTCGGCAGCGCCAGCCGTCCGGAAGGGAACATGATAATCGCACCGTCATCCTTGAAGGCCCGGGTCATACGGCGGACCATCTCGCGCATCTTGGCCTTGGTGCGCGTGTCCACCACCCACTCGACGGGGATGATCATCTCTTCAAGGTTGGGATTGACCCGCAGCGCATCGCGGTTTGCAAAAAAACACATGTCGGGTCTGGTTTCTTTGAGCGCGTCGTACACCGCAATGCCGTCCGCGATCCCCGTGGGATGATTGGCCACCAGCAGGAACCGCCCCTCGCGGGGAATGTGCTCGCGCCCTTGCACGTTAAGCCGTACCGAAAGAAGCCCGCTTACGTGCTCCATGACTTCTTGCGCGCTCATCTCGGATACTTCGTCCGCCATCTGAACCGCGGTGCGGTACTTCAAAATGGGATAGATGATCCGCTTGACCAGGGCCCAGGTGACCGGGCGCTTCAAAAGATGACGCGCGCGCTCCTCGATCAGCACGTCCACAATGTGCTGGTCGCCTGCGGCGGCTGCCTGTTCATCGCTTGTGGCGGGTGAGGCCCCTAACAGCTCGCTGGTCATGGGGCGGATTTTTCCTCGTGAAGCGGGGTAAGATCAAGGCATGATCGGGCTGGGATTGGGACGGACAGCGGGCCGCCGATATTGCCTTTTGAGGGCGAATGCCGTCCAATCGCCAAGATTTTCTGGCAAGCCCAGGGTTTTTTGGCAAGCAATGGTCGATTCAATGACCCCAGCGCTAAAACCGCACGAGCCTGTCCCCGAGGGCGCCGTGATCCGCATGGTTGCGCCGGCCAATTTCGTGACCGAAGCCGACATCGTTCATGGCGCCATGACGCTCAAGAAACACAAGTTCAGGGTCGATCCGTGCCCGCACTTGTTCGACCGCGACGGCCAGTTCGGCGGCACGGACCGCGCACGCGCCAAAAGCATCATGGACGCGTTCACGAATCCCAACATTGACGTCATTCTCTGTGCGCGGGGCGGTTACGGCTCGCCGCGCCTTCTCGACCGCATCGATTGGTCCGAGATTGCCAAGCATCCCAAACCGTTTATCGGCTACAGCGACATTACAGCGATCCTGAACACGCTTGTGTTTGAATGCGGAATGCCGGCCTTTCACGGTCCCATGGTGCGAGACTTGCAGGACGGGGGAACGGTGGAGGATGAACAAACGCTTCGTGGCCTATTGGAAGCCTTGCGCGGCACTTACCAGGATTGGCCGAACCTTTGCAACGGTGCCACGGTTCTTCGGCGGGGCGAGGTCGAAGCGCCCATCGTCGGGGGCAACATCACCGTCTTGGCAAGCCTTGCGGGGACGGGGTGGAAGTTCTCCGCCGAAGGCGCCATTTTGCTTTTGGAGGACGTGTCGGAATATGTCTACCGGCTCGACCGCGCGCTCGTGCAGCTGCGCCGGGCCGGTATGCTTGAAGGGGTTGCCGGGGTGATCATCTCTGATCTTGTCGAGGTGGAAGACGGCAATGTGCCCTTTGGCAAGACAGACCTAGAAATGATTCTCGGCCATTTTCCGGGGGTTCCGGTGATCGCGAATGTGCCTGCGGGCCACGGCCCGCGCAAAGCGACGCTGCCCATGGGCGTGCCGGTTAAAATGAGCGCGAGCGACGCAGGGTGCGCGCTGTCGATCTCAAGTCCAATTGAAGAAGTGAAACTAGAAGCGGCCGGTCAGTGACAGCGACAAGGTCGACTCGTCATGGCGTAACACGCCTTCCTGGCCGTCATAACTCTGATAGGTATAGTTCACCGCGCCGCTGAAGTAGGGCATGAACTGGTATTCCGCGTTCAGCGCGGCGCTGTCGCCGGTAAAGTCTTCGACCTCGGCAAGATTGTTGTCAGCCGAAACGCTGCGCGTGCCGCGCGCGCTAATGGCAAAGCGCGGTGTAATCGAGTAAGTGAACTCAGTTGAAATCTCATCCTCGAAAACCGTGGTGCCCGCGAACAAGGTCGGGTCGGCTTCCTCGCGCGCGTAGGACGTTGAAAGCTGCAGACGTTCGGTAAGGTTCAGGTTGACGCTCGCCTCGCCCACCGCTTCGTCCACCTGGCCGCCGCCAAGGGCCGAGTGGCCGTAGGTGTTGATGCGTTCGTCCGTTGCGTCGGGGCTAAGCATGACACGTCCCAGCTCAAGCTCGCCGGTGATCCCGGCAAAGCCGTTGAGCGTGAACCCAAGAGCGAGATCTTCCCCTGCAGCCGCGGAAGCTGAGAGCTGATCGGCGCTTTCGTCCGCCTGCAAGGTGCCCGTAAGGGCCGGGTTGACCCAATAGCCGCGGGTTTCTTCCTGGGCATGCGCCATCCCGCCGCCAAGGGCAGCGAGGGCGACGATCCCTGCAGAAATACCGCGCATCAGGCGCATCATGGTGATCCTACTTATCCCAACGGGCTCCGCCACGGGGATTCCGGGCAGAGTCCAACGTAAATAGTATAGGAACGGCCCCCTAAATTCCTAGTAAACCGGGACAAATCGGGGTAAATCCGCCGCTGATCGTTGCCCTTGTGCATCACCGGGCTTTTCGGAAAATTCCCCAGGAATCCGGGTGTTTTTTGCAGTGCAGCGCGTCCCGTTCTATTTTGGGACAAGTTTCTTTGATTTTGGGGCCCCAGATGGACACCGATCAAAAGGCCCCGGCGGCGGCTGAGGCCGAGCCGCCTTTGCCCGAATCCTTACGGATTTCGGAAACCATCGCCGACCGGGTCGCCATGGAACGGCGGCGCAAGTTCGCCTTTCGCCTGCTCTTCGTGTGCCTCATTTGTCTGGGTATGGGCCACACCATCATGTTCGCAAACCTGCCGCCTTTGGCGCGCGAGCTTGGCATATCGGAAGCGCTCACCAGCGCGGTCTTTTCGCTTTCAGCCGCCATCTGGGTTTTCATGAGCCCCTTCTGGGGGCGCCGGTCGGAATTTATGGGGCGGCGACCGGTGATTCTCATCGGCCTCGCAGGATATGCGATTTCGACGATCCTGCTTGCCACAGTTCTTTGGGCGGGCATTGCCGGGTTTATAGCCCTCAGCATCGTCTATCCCCTGATGATCGCCTCGCGCACGATCTATGGCGCTCTTGGTCCTGGCGCCATGGCGGCGGCGCAAGCCTATGTCGCCGACCGCACTTCGCGCCTTGACCGGACGAAGGAGCTTGCGGGCATCGCCGCCGCCTTCGGGCTCGGCATGGTCATCGGTCCGGGCCTTGGCGGTATTGTCGCAAGCCTCTTCGGCCTTACCGCGCCGTTTTACTTTGTGGCGGGCGTTGCCGTGGTCAGCTCCGTCGCCATCTGGCGGCTGCTGCCGGAAAAGACCGCACCGCGCAAGCGCGAGGAAACACCGCGCGTCAACCCGCTCGATCCGCGCTTCCGGTCCTTCGTGCTTTCAAGTTTTATTTTGGGCATCGCCGGTGCGATCCCCATTCAAACCGTCAGTTTCTTTATGATCGACAAACTACCCGGCGAGCTAAGCGCAAGCGGGCACGGGGCCGAACCCGGTTTCGTTGCGTTGACCGTTCTTGCCATGTCGACGCTCTTTGCGCAGCTCGTGATCGTTCAACGTGTTTCCATGTCCGCCCGGCAAATGATCATCTATGGCTGTATCGCCATGGCGGCGGGGGCGCTGCTTTTTGCCTTGTCCCTCGACTTCAGCACGCTCATCTTTGGGCTGGTGCTCATCGGGCTGGGGTTGGGACTTGCACGGCCGGGGATCATCGGCGCGGCCTCGCTTGCGGCGCGGTGTTCCGAGCAAGGCAGCGTCACTGGGCTTGTCGGCGGCCTTGGCGCGGCGAGCTTTATCGTGATCCCGTTTTTGATGCAGGCGCTTTACGGGCGCGATCCGTCACTCATGTTCGTGGTGATGATCGCGATTGCGGCGGTGGTGATTCTGTTTGCCTGGCTCGACCCCGCGTTCAAGCGGGCCGCGCTTGTGTTCGACGACGAGCCTGAAACACCGCCGCTTGATGTCTAGTTCCCATTATTTAGTTCTCAGCGCGAAGCTGTTCGAGCAGCGTCACCGTCGCAAAGCCGTCGGCGGGAAGGTTCCGCGCCTGCTGGAAAGAGCGCACGGCGGCCTGGGTGCGCGCGCCGACAATGCCGTCGGCAGGCCCCGGATTAAACCCGGCCGCCGCGAGCAGCCTTTGCAGCTCGACGCGTTCGCCGCGGGAAAGCGCGCGCTCCTCGCGCGGCCAGTCGCCCAGAAATGGCGCGCGGCCGCGCAGGCGGTCCGCCAGATGCGCAATACCGAGCGCGTAAGCGGTCGAGTTGTTGTAGCGCATGATGACGCGGAAGTTCTCGCGCACCAGAAACGCCGGCCCGCCCGCGCCTGCGGGCAGAATGATCGAGGCGGGCTCGCCCGTGTTGGGAAGGGGTGCGCCGTCCGCATTGATCACGCCGAGAACGCGCCACTCGCCCATGGTCTTCATACTTTGGGGCCCTGCCACGGCAAAATCGAAGGCTTCGGGCAGCACCACTTCAAAGCCCCAATTGGCACTTTCGTTCCAGCCAAACGCCGCCAGATAACTCGCGGTCGAAGCGAGCGCATCCGCGTGGGTGTTGATAAGGTCGCGGCGGCCATCCCCGTCATAATCCACCGCATACTGAGTATAGGATGTTGGGATAAACTGAGTGTGCCCCATGGCACCCGCCCACGAGCCCACCATGGCGCGCGGTTCCATGTTGCCTTCCTGAAGAAGGCGCAGCGCGGCGATAAGTTGCTCGCGCGCCCAAGCCGCTCTGCGGCCATCGTAAGCCAGCGTCGCCAAGGCCTCGATAATGTAGGTATCACCGCGCACGGCGCCGTAGCTGCTTTCAAGGCCCCAGATCGCGACCACCACATGGCGGTCAACGCCATAGCGGGCTTCGAGGTCGGCGAGCAGGTCCATGTTCTCGGCAAGCCGCGCGCGGCCCCCGTCGATCCGCGTTTGCGATACGGCGGTATCAAGGTACTCCCAAATGGGACGGGTAAACTCCGGCTGAAAAGCATCAAGCTCAAGCACGCGGGGGTTCAGTGTCACCCCCTCAAAGGCCCGGTCGAAGGTCTCCGCCGCGATCCCGGCCGCCAGCGCTTCAGCGCGGAACGCATCACGCCACGCGGCGAAGGCGTCTTGGCCGAGCGCCGCCAGAGTTGGCGTCAAAAGTCCCACTCCCAGGGTCAGCAGGGCCAACCCCTTCCGCAACCGATGTGCCATTCCGGAAACTCCCACAGACCTCTTAATGGCCGATATCGCCCCAACGCCAGGCGCGCATCATAGCCGCTTCGGGGCCTGTGGGGGAGGCAGATTCCCTCACATTTTCGCTAAGGCCTGTGCCGGTTGACAGGGCCAGGGGCCATGGCTAAGTTCCGCGCCTTCTCGCGCCCGGGGTAATGGCGCGGGGCACAAGAGGCAGGACCGATGAAAGTACGGAATTCCATTAAGACGCTGAAAAACCGCGACAAGGACTGCAAGATCGTCCGCCGCCGCGGGCGTCTTTACGTGATCAACAAAGTCAAAAAGCGCTTCAAGGCCCGTCAGGGCTAAGGCGCGATCTTGCCCTTTTTTGAAGCCGCGCCGGGCTTTCCCGCGCGGCTTTTGTTTTTCGCGGCCCTCCTTCATGATTAACCGGAATTGACCTCTTACCGGGCTGTGGCGCCTTGGCCCCGGGGCGGCAATGCCCCTATCATCAGTCCATGGGCAGAATCGCAGCCATTGTTGTTTCATTGGTCTTTATGACGGGCCTTGCCGCCGCTGTGGAAGAAGGCGCCCGGCCCGGGATCGCCGATGTGCTGACCGCCCGGCTCGCCACCGCGGGCTCGGCGGACGAGGCGGCGGAGCTCGCGGGCGCTCTGCGCGAGGTCTATGCGGAATCCGAAAGCCCCAGCGCCGAGGTGCTTTACGCTCAATCCGAAGTCGTGGTGGAGGAGGGCGACCGTCAGGCCGCGCTTTATAAGCTAACGCGGGCGCTGGTGCTCGACGAGGGCCTGATCGCCGCCCTAGTGCTGCGCGGTAACGTGCGGCTCAATATGGGTGATGTTGATGCCGCGTTCGAAGACGCCATCGCCGCCGTGGAGCTTGCACCCGATTACTACGCGGGGCTTGGCCTCTTGGCGCGCACCTTCGAGGCACAGGGCCGTTACGCAAGCGCGCTCGCCACGACGCGCGAGGCGCAGCGGTATTACCCCTTGAGTGAAGATCTGGTCGAGCAGCTTGCCCGCCACAGCACGCTTGCCCGGGGCGGCGCCGGGCTTTAATCGCGCCCTACGTAAACGATACGCAACAGGTTCGTTGCACCGGGGGTGCCAAACGGAAGGCCCGCGGTCACCACGATGCGTTCGCCGTCGCGGGCAAAGCCCTCGCGTTGGGCAATGGCGCAGGCGCGCCCGACCATATCGTCGAAGTCTTTTGCGTCTTCGGTCAGCACGCAGTGAACGCCCCAGGCGAGCGTTAAGCGCCGCGCCGTTTCCGGCACCGGCGTGAAGGCGAGGATGGGCACCGTTGGCCGCTCGCGCGCCGCACGTAAGCCCGTCGATCCGGAAGTCGTATAGCAAACGATGGAGGCGATGCGGATGGTGTCGGTCACCGCGCGCGCGGCGGTCATCATGGCATCGGCGGTGGTGGGTTCGGGCTCGATGCGCTGCATGTCAAGGAGCGACTGATAAGACGGGTCTTCTTCGACGGTTTCGGCGATGCGGTTCATCATGGCGACCGCTTCGGCGGGGTATTCACCCGCGGCGGATTCCGCCGACAGCATCAGCGCATCGGCACCGTCATAGATGGCGTTCGAGACGTCGGAGACCTCCGCCCGCGTGGGGACGGGCGCGCTGATCATGCTTTCGAGCATTTGCGTCGCCACCACCACCGGGCGGCCCATGCGCCTTGCCGCGCGCACGATCCGCTTTTGCCAGGGCGGGACTTCTTCCACGGGAAGTTCGACCCCCAGATCGCCGCGCGCCACCATGATGGCGTCGGCCAGCTCGATAATCTCGTACATGTGGTCGAGCGCGGCGGGTTTTTCGATTTTTGCCATCACACCCGCGCGGCCCGCGACGATCTTCTTTGTCTCGGCAATATCCGCCGGGCGCTGCACGAACGAAAGCGCGATCCAATCGACGCCTAACTCGAGCGCGCGATTAAGGTCAGCACGGTCTTTTTCCGAAAGCGCATCAAGCGGCAAGATCGTGTCGGGAACGTTTACGCCTTTTTTGTCGGCGAGTTTGCCGCCCACGATGACTTCCGTTTCCGCGTGGTCAGCCGCGGCAGCGGTCACGCGCAAGCGAATGCGGCCATCGTTGAGCAGCAACGTGTGACCGGCGGAGAGCGCTTCGAACACTTCGGGGTGCGGCAGGTTCACCCGCGTCTCATCCCCGGCGGCCGCGTCGAGATCGAGGCGGAACGATGCGCCCTTCTTGAGTTTGATCTTGCCGTCTTTGAACTTGCCGATGCGCAACTTGGGGCCCTGCAGGTCGACAAGGATCGCGATGGGCCGGTTCTGGCTTTTTTCAAGCTCGCGCAATCGCCCGTGCAGCTCGGCCAGTGTTGCGTGATCCGTATGGCTCATGTTGATGCGGAAGACATCGGCGCCCGCTTCAAACAGCGCCTCGATTTCTTGGGCGGTCCGGGCCGAGGGACCGAGGGTTGCGAGGATTTTCACATTGCGTTGACGGCGCTGCATGGGGGCCTTCGCTGCCGAATCGGGGGGCGCTACGCGCGGGAGCTAATCAGGACTTTGTAAACCATTGATAACGATCAGACGCAAATCATTGACGTTGGTGAAGGTGGGCCCGGTGATAAGAAGATCGCCGATGGCCGCGAAGGCGGTCCCGGAATCGTTGTTGTCGAGGGCGGCCTCCGGGTCGATCCCTGCCTTGCGCATGCGTTCCAGGGTATCTGGGAAAACGAACGCGCCCGCCGCTTCGCCGATACCGTCAATGCCGTCCGTGTCGCCCGCCAGCGCGGCAATGCCGTCAGTACCTTCAAGCGCCAATGCAAGCGTAAGAGCGTATTCCTGATTGGGGCCACCTTTGCCGGAGCCTTCGACGGTAACCGTCAGCTCGCCACTGGTCACAATGGCAGCGCGGGCGTCCTGCTGAGTGAGCTTCAATGCACACGTGGCATGAGCCTTGGCGGCATCGCGCGCTTCGCCGGTGACTTCCGTGCTTGCGGCGGTGAAGCCTGCTTCTTTGAGGACTGCGGCGGCCCCATCAATCGCAAGCGCGTTCTCCATCACGATCATGCTGTGGTTGGCCACGCCCATCTCGGCCCAGGTCTTGGGGGTTTCGCTGAGCGCTTTGGCAGCTGCGTCAAGACCGTACCGCGCCAGCACGGTGCGGGCGTCTTCCACTGTGGTCGGGTCGGGCATGCAAGGGCCCGAGGCGATGGCGCTAAGACGCTCACTATCGTCGCCTCCCGCAACATCTGGAATCACCAGGTTAAGGAGGGACGCAGGCGCCGCCGCTTGCGCCAGCCGTCCCCCGCTTATCCGGGAAAGATGTTTGCGAGTGGTGTTGATCTCGTGAATGTCAGCGCCGGAGGTGAGCAGCGATTTCGTCAGCACAAGGAACTCTTCAAAGGGAAGGGTTTCCGGCGGGGCAGCCAGCAGAGACGATCCACCCCCGGACCAAAGCCCAATAAGCAAATCATCTGCAGTGAGGTCCTTCGCCATCTTGAGCATGCGCGCTGCGATCTCGGCGCTTTCAGACGAAGGGTGGGGATGTCCGCCGGTTGCGATTTCGATTGAGCCTGTTTTTGTTTCATAGCCCGCGCGCGTGACCACGAGCCCCTCAAGCGGGAGGCCCCCAAGGCTTGCCCATTCGCGCTCAAGCGCTGTTGCCATCGCCGCCGACGCCTTGCCCGCGCCAAGGACCAGCACACGGCTCTTCGCGCCCGCCATCCAATCGTGCAAGGCGGCGCGCACGTCATCGTGCGCCAAAAACCGGCCTGGATGCGCGGCTTCGACCCCGGCGAGGAAGGCGCGTGTGAGGAGCGCCTTCATCT
>JANQLJ010000076.1 GCA_028280665.1 Alphaproteobacteria bacterium | reverse complement strand
GCGGAATCCTCAAGCAGCCGCCGCGCCAGCGCCACGGTGTCGCCGACCGCCGAATAGGCCGGCCGGTTCCGCGAGCCCACATTGCCCGCCACCGCGCGGCCGGTATTGATGCCGATGCCGATGTGAATGGGCGCAAAGGGTTTGCCGGTGCGAAAGGCCTGCGCTTCGATCGCTTGATTGAGACCCTCAAGCCCGTCCACCAGGCGTAACGCGCAATCGCAGGCGCTCAGGGGGTGGTCGGGATCGGTGCCCGGCGCATTCCAGAAGGCAAGAATGGTCCCGCCGCCGAAGCGGTCGACCGTGCCGCCAAAGCGCCGCACCTGATCGCCCACCAGTTCCTGAAACTGCTGCACAATCGAAGCGAGCCCGTCGGCGTCGTCTTTGAAGAGGTCCTGTATGTCTTCGAAGTCGCGAATGGCGCAGCAGAGCGCGGTCACTTTGCGGCTTTCGGCGCGCTCCAAAAGGCGGCGCGGATTGCGGCTGAACCGGGCGGGCGCGCCCATGGGCAGCTTGCCTTGAATGGCGTGGGCGAAACTTTGGCGAAGGGTCCGGCGGCGGCTTTCGCTCACCGCAAGTCCCACCGCCGCGGTCAGCACCAGCAACAGCCCCACCGCCGCCGCATCAAGCAGGCTATTTTGCGCGGTGAGCAGATAGACGCTCAAGCCATAAGTCCCGAGGGCGGCGAGGACGCTTCCCCCAAGCCCCATCCAGGGCCGTTGCGATTGAGCCAGGTAAACGATCACCGCGCCCAAAATGAAAGCGCCCAGAAGTTCGATCCAGGTAAAAACGAAAGGCCGCCAAGGGCTTGCGCCCGCCGTTACATGTGCCGCGGCAAGTGCGCTCGCCTCCGCCGCCGAAAGGCGGGGGCCGAACATGCCGCTCTCGTTGACCCGGGCGAGGGAGCTGCCGATCACGGCCATCCGCCCGCGGATCAACTCAGCGCCATTGCCGCCGATCACTTCGCTTGCGGAAAGGGCGGGTACAGTGAGGTCGCGGCGAAAGAGGATGGACCCATCGCCAAGGGTCGGTGTTGCTGCGCCGCCTGCCTCAAAGGCTGTAATGCCTGCGGGATCGACGAACGCGATGGTGCCGGGCCGTCCGCTGCTTTGAATGCGCACCGGCTCATCGCTCGCGCCAAGAAGCGGGATCGCCGCCGCCGCCGGCAAGACCTCATCGCCTGCGCGCACCGCAAGAAAGGCGCCTGCGGGGCGGCCAAGGACGTCGTATGTCAGCGCCAGCGGCACCCGGCGCGGGGCCGCGCTGGCAATAGGTACGCTCGTGTTGAGGCGCGCAGGCGGCAGGAACCCCGCGCCCGCATCATCTTCAAGAACAAGTGCGCTCAAGGCGGGCGCCGTGTCGCCCTCGCCGGGATAAAGGCCGAGGATCGCGCCCGTCCGCCCAATCACGCGCAAGAGGACAGCATTGGTGTCGGGCGCGCGGGCGAGGGTGGTGGGCGCGTTTGCGTCGGCACCAGTGGCGATCCAGGCCTCGATGGCCCGCTGGGGGGCCGCTGCATCAGGGCCTTCAAGCGGCAAGACGAGCAGGATTGTCTCTGCGCCCGCATCGGCGGCGGCTTGCACCAGTTGGGCGATTTGCGTTCGCGGCCACGGCCAATCCCCCGCGGCGGCAAGGCTTGCCTCGTCGATGTTAATGAAGGTCACATGGGGGGACTCGGCTTGCGGCTGGGTAGCGGTCGCGAGCTGCAAACTGACCGTGAGGGAGTCCGTGCGCCAGCCGCCGGGGTTGAGGAGCATCAGCGCCAGCCCCGCGGCCAGGACCATGGCGGGCAAGACGCTTGCGAGATTGATACGCCCAAAAGGGTTCATCGCTTTGCCCGGCCCCGACCCTTTCCACCCGAAAATCCTAATGCCCCCAGCACCATAGGGCTTGGCGGGGGGAGTGGCCTTTCTGGCCCGAACCGCGGTCAGGGACAAGAGCAAAGTTGGCGCGCGCGCCGGGCCTTTCACCTTGCCTTTCCCTTCTCTGTGCCTTTTCGCGCGGGAAATGGCAGACTGCATGAAAGTGAGAGGGAGATGCCCCCCGTGCTGCCTCAGGTCCTTGATGAGCCCGATTACAAGTCGCTGGGAAAGACCGCGCTTCGCCGCATAGCCCGCGCGGGCGAGGCGATGATCGAAGCCGAGCGCCGTCTCACCAAGGCGGGGCACTCGCTGGTCGAACGGATGCTCGCGGGCCAGCCGCCCTTCGAGCCGTGGACGCACTATCCGGCTGATGATGTCTACGATTACGAGTCCGCTTCGCAATACTACTATCACGCCCATACGGACCGACCCGCCGAGCACGGCCACTTTCATCTCTTTCTTCGTGACACGGCCTTTGCGCTCGGAACGGAGCCCCGCCGCACGTTGACGGGCGAGGACGGCGACATCGCGCATGTGGTGGCGATTTCCATGAACCGCATGGGCCACCCGCTTGAGCTTTTCACCACCAACGGCTGGGTCACGGCTGAAAGCTGTTACGGCGCGGACGACCTTATCGGGGCGTTGCCGCGCTGGAGCGTTGACCATACCGATCCGTGTCTTGCGGTTAACCAATGGCTCAGCGCGGCGGTCCGGTTTTTCTGTCCGCAGATTGAAGCCCTGATTCGCGCGCGGGACGGGATTTTGACGCCTCTGGCGTCCAAATCGGACTGGTCTTCGGTGCTCGAAGACCGCGGCATCGAGGTGCTGGCGCGTATTCCTGTCGCTCCAGAGGCACAAATGCGGGAAATCCTTGGCCTTCTGGGGGGTGCATCCCCTTCCTAAGGCTCGCAAGGCCCCCGGCGGGCGGGTATAGTCCTTGCAATGTCGCCTTGGGGGAAGGCGAGTGAGAGGGGCAGTCATCCGTGCCGTCGGAGTTTACGAACGCCACCATTGAAATCTCACGCGATGGGCGGGGCACGACCCTGCACGCGGCGGGCGATTGGGTGGTGCGCGCCCTCGAGGTGGTGGAAAAGCAACTCCGCGACCTGCAGCTTCCCCGCGGGGAATCCATCGAGATCGATCTTTCCGGCGTCTCGCGCGCCGACACCACTGGCGCCTGGCTGCTCGAACGCACGCGCCGGGCGGCGGAGGCCCAAGGGCGCTGCCATGTGAGCG
>JANQLJ010000056.1 GCA_028280665.1 Alphaproteobacteria bacterium | reverse complement strand
CCGCGAGCTTGAGCGCACGGGCATAGATCTCGCGCCGGGGGCGGCCGGTCAGGGCCGCGACCTCCGTGGCTGCGTCCTTGACAGAGCCGCGCTTTAGGGCCGCGCGTAAAGCCTCGTCAATGTCGGCTGCTTCAGGTTCTGTTTTCTCAGGCGGTGCGATGATGATCACGATCTCGCCCTTGGGCGGGCTTTCTTCCGTGTACTGACCGGCAAGGACAGGGAGGGTGCCCCGCCGCACGTCTTCGTGGAGCTTGGTGAGTTCGCGCGCCACCGCTGCCTCACGGTCGCCCAGCATCTCCGCCGCCGCACGTAAAAAAGCTGCAAGCCGCGACGGCGCTTCAAAAACAACAAGACTTGCCGGCACCCCTTTGAGGTCTTCAGGGGCAGCCCGCCGCGCGCCTTGTTTGGCGGGCAAAAACCCCGCGAAACAAAACCGGTCCGTCGGCAGCCCCGCGACACTTAGCGCCGTGGCTACGGAGGATGCGCCCGGCACCGCGTGCACCGCATGACCCGCCGCGCGCGCGGCGGCTACGAGCTTGAGGCCCGGATCGGATATGAGCGGCGTGCCCGCGTCGGAGACGAGCGCCACTACCGCGCCGTCCGCAAGGCGCTGGAGAATGCGCGGCCGCGCGCGGGCCGCATTATGATCGTGATAGGGGGTGAGCTGCGCCTTGATCCCAAAGGCCGCCAGAAGCCGGGTCGTCACGCGGGTATCCTCGCACGCCACCAAATCCGCCTCTTCAAGCACGCGGAGCGCGCGTAAAGTGACGTCCTCAAGATTGCCGATAGGGGTGGCGGTCACATAAAGCCCGGGCGCGAGCGGTTTAGGGGCCCCGCGCGCCGCGCGCCATTTACTCGCCACAGTCTCCGCGTTAGTCTTCCCGCCCTTTCTTTTGGCGGCGGCAGGAGCTTTCGTTGCGCTCGATTTACGCGGGTTTTTCACCTGAGATCTCCCTCGGCGGTAAGATCACCAGTGTGCTGGGTTCGGCGGCCCGCGCAAGCCTTGTGGGCCTTGGTCTTTTCGCCCTTGCCGCCTGCACCACCTTCGGGACCAGTGCGCCGCCGCCCCAGAGCGCCGAGGTCCTGACGCCCGCACCGGAACGCGAACTGGTCGAGCAGCCCGTTTACAGAGGCGGCGGGTACGGGGGCCGTGAGGGCTTTATCCGCCCCGCCCACATGGCCGGCCAAGAACCGGTGCGCGTTGCGCTGCTGCTGCCCTTGGGCGGTCAAAACCCGCAAGCCCGCGCCATCGCCGCCTCCATGCGCAGCGCGGCGGAGCTTGCCGTGTTCCGTTCGGGCCGCACGGATTTGCTGCTGCTCACAAAAGACACCCGCGGCACGGTGCCGGGCGCCCAAGCGGCCGCCCGTGAAGCGGTGCAAGAAGGCGCGGAAGTGATCCTGGGTCCGCTCTTTGCCACCAATGTCGATGCCGTTGCGCCCATTGCGCGCGAAGCGGGCCTTTCGGTGATTGCTTTTTCCTCCGACAGCCAGGTCGCGGACCACGATGTCTATGTGCTTGGGTTCACCCCTGAACAAGAGGTCACCCGCGTCGCCGAATACGCCATGAGCCAGGGCTATTTCGAGTTCGCGGCCATGGTGCCCATGGGCGACTATGGCAACCGTGTGGACGCAACCTTCGTGAACACCATCTCGCGTTATGGCGGAAACGTCGTGCAGACCGTGCCTTACGACCGGAACGCGGAAGACTTCCGCAACGAGGCGGCGCTGCTGGCGCACACTTATGGGGTGGCTGACATGCCGCGCCTTGATGAGGAAGGCGAGGAACTGGGCGCGGAGTTTCTCGTGCCGTGGGAGCCCGGCTTTACCGCCGTGCTGCTTCCCGAGGGTGGCACCACGTTGCGCCTGCTGGCGCCGTCGCTCCCTTACAACGACATTGACAACCGCGCCGTGCGGTTCCTTGGCACCGGGCTTTGGGACGACCAACGGCTTTGGCGCGAGCCTTCGCTCAACCAAGGCTGGTTTGCCGCGCCCGATCCTGCGCGCCGCGCCCGGTTCAAAGCTGCTTATGAAGACATTTACGGTGAAGCGCCCCACCGGCTTGCCTCGCTGGCCTACGATGCGGTGACGCTCACCGCTTCGCTTGCCAACACCCCTTACGGCCAGCGCTATACCCGCTTGCGCCTCACCAGCCCCGCAGGCTTTGCCGGTGTGGACGGCATTTTCCGCTTCCGCCGGAACGGCGCCACGGATCGCGGCCTTGCGGTTCTTGAAGTGGACAATGGCGAGGTTTCCGTCGCGAGCCCTGCGCCCGACCGTTTCGGCGCGCTTGAGGAAGACGGCGCCGTCATTATCCCCTTCACGCCCAACGCACGCGACGAACCGCGCAAGCCGGGCACTTAAGCTTAAGCGATCAATTCCGCAATCAACCTGTTGAGCACCGGGCGGCCGCGTGGGTTTGCGCGCAAGCGATCACCGTCATGCTCAAGGAGTTTCTCCTCGATCAGCACATGCGCGCGCGGCAAATCAAACGGCGCGCCGCTCAACGCCTCAAACCGCGCAAGCGATAGGCCTTCTCCAAGACGCAAGGCCATCATGAGGTATTCCTCGCCGCAAGAGACGGGCGAAAGCTCTGTTTGCTGACAAATGCCGTGACCGTGCTCCCCGACCGCCGCAAGCCAGCTTTCCGGCGAGAGCAGCGTTTCGGTGGCAAGGCGCGCGGGGCCAACGGTCAGCCGCCCGTGGGCGCCGGGACCGACGCCCACATAATCTCCAAGCCGCCAATAGGTGAGATTATGCCGGCACGCGGCGCCGGGCCTGGCGTGGTTGGAAATCTCGTAAGCGGGCAGTCCTGCCTCCGCGCAAAGGCTTTGGGTGATATCGTACATCCCGGCGCTTTCATCTTCGTCCGGCAACGTAAGCGCGCCCTTTGCCGCCAGCGCATGAAACGGCGTGCCGGGCTCCAATGTGAGTTGATAAAGCGAAAGATGATCGGCCCCAAGGGTAAGCGCCTCTTTTAGCTCCCCCTCCCAGGCATCCGGCGTCTGGCCCACGCGCGCATAGATGAGGTCGAAACTCACGCGGGGGAAGACCGCACGCGCAAGATCGTAGGTCGCCAGCGCCTCGGCCACCGAGTGAAGCCGCCCCAAAGCTTTGAGATCATTGTCATCGAGCGCTTGCACGCCGATGGAAAGCCGGTTCACGCCCGCCGCGCGAAAGGTCTTGAACTTCTCTGCCTCAACGCTGGTGGGATTGGCCTCAAGAGTGATCTCAATATCGTCCGTATACCCCCATAATTGCTCCGCCGCGCTAAGAACTGCCTCCACTGTGCACGGATCCATGAGCGAGGGCGTGCCGCCGCCAAAGAAGATGGACGTTAGAGGCCCGCCCGGCCTGAGCGCCGCCATGTGTTCCATCTCGCTGACGAGCGCGCGCGCCCACGCCCCGTGATCCACACTTTCGCGCACGTGGGAATTGAAATCGCAATAGGGGCACTTGGTCGCGCAAAAGGGCCAATGCACATAAAGGCCAAAGCCCGGGGCGGCATCACGGTTTGACATCGCTCAAGGCTCCGGGTGAAAAGCCTGGCAGACTGTCACATGGCCGCAGCCGGAGGAATCGCCCATGGAAAACACCGTCGTTGCCACCTTCCTTTACATCGCGGCGGTGACCGTCGCCGCCTCGGGCGTCATCATCATCGCCTTGCGCAACTATATGGACCGCGTGGTCGAGCACGTCTATGGCGGCGAGCGCTTTCCCTTTTGGTTCTGGCCCGCGTATCTGGGCCTTATCGTCATCTTCGCCTATGTGGTCTATGCACATTTCGCGGGACCCCAGACCTGGGCCGGGTGGGCCACGGCGGCCATGATCGGCATCGGCATGCCCATCCAATGGGTGGCCGTGATCTTCCGCCGCGAGGGCCGGCAATTCCTAGCTAACTTGCGGGGGCCGTGGACCTTTACCTGGGTCGGGCTTGTGCGGATTTTCTTCGGCGGCTTTTTGTGGTGGCTCGCGGTGAACGCTTAAGCCTCAAAACACGACTTGATCAGCAGACGGAAGGCTTCCGTGCGGTGGCTCATGGCGTGTTTGCGCGCGGGCGCCATCTCCCCGAAGGTTACGTCATGGTCTTCTGGCACGAACAGAGGGTCATAGCCGAAGCCTTTATCACCCCGCGGCGGCCAGACAAGGGCGCCGTGGACATGACCTTCGAAGGTTTCCACATGGCCGTCCGGCCAGCCGAGCGCAAGCGCGCAGGTAAAATGCGCGCGGCGTTCCTCCGGCGCCGTCATGGAAAGCTCATCAAGCGCGGCTTGGACGCGCTCCATGGCGTGACGAAAGTCCTTCGCGGGGCCGGCCCAGCGCGCAGAATAAATGCCCGGCGCGCCCTCCAGGGCATCAACGCAAAGACCTGAATCGTCCGCAAGCGCCGGAAGCCCGCTTGCCCTTGCCGCAGCGAGCGCTTTCAGTTCCGCATTGGCCTTGAACGTCTTGCCGGTTTCGTCCGGTTCTTCGAGCCCCAACTCCCTTGCGGAAACAGTCTGTACACCGAAGGGTGCGAGGAGGTCGCGAATTTCGCGCACCTTGCCTTCGTTATGGGAGGCAACGACGAGCGTCTCCCCTTCAAAACGCCGGTGTGTCATGGCGCCCTAACCCAGATTGAGCGCTTCGCGCTGGAACCGGTGCAGGTCCGCAATGCCGTCCTTGGCGAGCCCGAGCAGCGCGCCGAACTCATCCTCCGTGAACGGAACACCTTCGGCGGTGCCTTGAATTTCGACAATGCCGCCCGCGCCCGTGATCACAAAGTTCGCGTCCGTGTCCGCATCTGAATCTTCCATATAGTCGAGATCGAGTACCGGCGCGCCGCCATAGATGCCGCAGGAGACCGCCGCCACTTGATCGGTGAGCGGGATCGACATGATCATGCCCCGGTCGAACATCCACCCCAGCGCTTGCCGGAGTGCGACCCACGCACCGGTAATCGAGGCGGTGCGCGTGCCGCCGTCCGCCTGCAAGACATCGCAGTCGATCTGAATCTGTTTCTCCCCGAGCGCCTTGAGATCCGTGACCGCGCGCATGGAGCGGCCGATCAGGCGCTGGATTTCCTGCGTGCGGCCGGATTGCTTGCCGCTTGCCGCCTCACGGCGCATGCGCTCGCCCGTCGAGCGGGGCAGCATGCCGTATTCCGCGGTCACCCAGCCCTTGCCTGAGTTGCGCAGCCACGGCGGCACGGAGGCATCGACGCTCGCGGTCACGGCGACGTGGGTGTCGCCGCATTTCACGAGACACGAGCCTTCGGCGTGTTTGGAAAATCTAGGCTCGAGGCTGATGGGGCGCATCTCGTTGGGCTTGCGGCCGGAAGGGCGCATGGGCAGGCTCCTCTACTTAACTAAGTCGTTGATAAACACAAAACATAGAGCACTGTATTCGTCTATTTTTCGCGGGGAAAATCTGGAAGAAAGTAAAAATCGCCCAGGCGCTACCCCCCGTTGCTTAGTGCCGTATTCTCGATACAACAATCCCCGGTACAGAGCCGCTGTGCGACTGTTTCCATGAGCAATATGATTTCTAACTAAAAACAGATCGTCAATAAACGCCCCAGTAGCATCAAGGTGCATATATCCGTGATCCGTTTTATCAATCAATTTTCTGATGTTCTTAAGTGCGAATTTCTTTTTCGACCATTTCAGATAATGTTGACCACCATTTTTGCGCATTTCTTCTGTGGCCGCCGCAATCGTTCCAAACTTAACCGCAGTATTTGGATTGCTCCCATCCAGATACCCTGCACCGGACAGTATTCGTGCGTAAACACCCTCCAGAGCGGCTTCAAACTGAAAACAGAGTCGAATTAGCCCAATCTCTGCGGCGAAATACTGAACGGAAACAGGTGCGTTTGAGGCATCCACAAGCATCGTATCAAGCCAATGCTTGAATTTGGAAAATTCTGATTGTGGTGTCGATAGTTTCGACATTTACATCAGGCTAGTTATAAACTTATGCCTGATCGTTCTAGTTCGAATCCGCTGCGTGGATGACTTAGAAGCCTCCACAAACTCTCGTTGCCCCTTAGACAGCCCGGAGCTTACATCTGATTGCGATAGGACATCATTTACTTTCTCAACAACGGAAACCAGCTTCTTAATGCTCGGCCTTTTCTCGTCCATTGCGATAACAAGCGAAAACATTATTGGTGTTCTTGCTACATCCCCTGTCCGTACTAGATCAGGGGGAAGCTGGCCGATGCGATCAAAACACCAATCCAATCGTTTCTTTATGTTCTGCCACTGCGGGTACTCTTCCTCGTGACGAGCATAGTAGTCAGTAAGCCGCTTCTGGCTAAAGTCTTGGAGTCCCAAATCCAAATTCATAGCAAGATCACTGACGAATTGTACCTCGGCCATCCTGGCAATGTTTGTCTCAGAGAAAATCCGCAAGTCTCTCCAGAATCCCACTTTTTCCGATGAGTAACGTAACGTTGCTTGCTTGAACTCGCCAAAGAACCCGGCATTTCGCTTTTCTTGATCATTAAGATTCTTCGATATCCAGTTGATACGCCCAAAGATATCGATTACATCAGAGTCAGTCGCCCCAATCAGGTATCCGACGGACAATGATGTCATTCGGATACGAGCTTGATCAGATTTCTCAAGTTTTGAGAACCGCATCCTCCGCGAGTATCCAGGTATTTTCGCGACAAATTCATCATCCAAGAATGAGAAAATCGATCTCAGCCGTTGCTGCCCATCCACAACTTCTTTGATTGTCTTGCCAGCATCGATATCCAGGTGGTGCCGAATATAGATCGAAGGCACAGGCATATTGGAGGCGATTGTATTGATGAGATAGGCACGTTGTGCAGGGGTCCAGACTGGGCGTCTTTGATACCAGGGCCTCAAATTTAGGTCGCCTGACCTTTCAATGTTATAGAGGTCTTGGATCACGACCGACTGATAATCAACGCGTTCCATTGGCTTATCCTCCCTTGTGCTCTGGCGATTTAACCCTTCCGAGTCGTGGTTGGCTAGACGCGATTGACCTCGCCTCTCCCCCTACCTACATTTTGCCCGCAACGAAACCCCCGTGAAAACCAAGGACTTCATGGCCGACGACCGCCCCCTGCCGGTGTTCAACGAGCGCTCCACCGAAATCTTCCGCCAGATTGTCGAGAGCTATCTGGAAGGCGGGGAGCCCGTGGGCTCGCGCACATTGGCTCAGAGACTGCCGGGGCTGGGCCTCAGCGCGGCCTCGATCCGGAACGTGATGGCGGACCTTGAGCAAGCGGGGCTTTTGATCGCGCCGCACACAAGCGCGGGCCGGATGCCCACGCAACTGGGCCTTAGAATGTTCGTGGACGGACTTTTGGAGGTGGGCGATCTTACCGAAGACGAACGCAAGTCCATCGAAGCCCAGCTTGCGGGCATGCCCCAATCGCTGGAAGACATGCTGGCACAAGCCACCGAAGCGCTCGCCGGGCTTTCTCATTGCGCGGGGCTGGTCATGGCGCCCAAAACCGAAGCGCCGCTTAAACACGTCGAATTCGTGCAAGTGAGCGCCGGCAAGGGGCTTGTGATCCTTGTCGCCGAAGACGACGCGGTCGAAAACCGGGTCATCGAGTTACCTGAAGGTTTGCCCGCCTCGGCGCTCGTGGAAGCCACGAACTTCATCAACGCCCATTTGCGCGGCCGCACCCTGGCCGAAGCGCGCGAAGCGATCCTTGCGGAGATCAATACCCAGAAGGCAGCGCTCGACGAGCTGGCCGCCAAGATCGTCCAAGCCGGTCTTGCCACCTGGTCGGGCGGGGAGGAGAGCGCGCCCAAGTCGCTTATCGTGCGCGGGCAATCACAGCTTCTTAAAGACCTCTCCGCCCAAGACGACCTTGAGCGCGTGCGCCAGCTTTTCGATGATTTGGAAACCAAGCGCGACCTCGCGCGGCTTTTGGATCTTGCCAAGGGCGGGGAGAGCGTGCGCGTCTTTATCGGGTCCGAGACGCAGCTTTTTTCCCTTTCCGGTTCAAGTGTGATCGTCGCGCCTTATATGAACGGGACGCAAAAAATCGTGGGCGTTATCGGAGTCATCGGCCCGCAGCGGCTTAACTATGCGCGGATCATTCCCATGGTGGATTACACCGCGCAGGTGGTCGGGCGGCTTCTTTCGTGATAGGCAGCGCCTCCGAACACGGCATGGAATGAGTAACGGAACTGAAATGAGCGACGAGCAACAGCCGCAAGACGAAGAGCCCTCAAGCGAGCCCGCCGGGGCGGACGAGAAGGCCGAAGCCGCTCCTGAAGGTGGCGAGGCTCCCGCCGCCGACCCTGAAGCGGTGGTCGAGGAGATGCGCGAGCGGCTTTTGCGCGCCCTTGCGGATGCGGAGAACACGCGCCGGCGCGCCGAACGCGACCGGGAAGACGCGCTAAAATACGCCATCACCCGCTTCGCGCGGGACATTCTGGCCGTCGCCGACAACCTGCGCCGGGCGCTCGGCAGCGTCGATGACGCGGCCAAGGCCGAAGGCGGCGCGGCGCTGGAGGCGCTTCTATCCGGCGTCGAAGTGACCGAGCGGGAGCTTATGAACATTTTCGCGCGCCACGGCATCGTCCAGGTCGACCCCCAGCCGGGCGAGAAGTTCGATCCCAATCTTCATCAAGCCATGGCCGAGGTGCCCGGCACGGGCCAGCCCAGCGGCACGGTGGTGCAAGTCACGCAAACCGGCTTTGTCATCGGCGACCGGCTTTTGCGCCCGGCCATGGTGCTGGTGGCAAAAGACGCCGGCGCAAAGGACGCAAACGGCGCGGCAGAACCCGCGGAAGGCGCGGAAAGCTAAGTCCCTTAAATTCCCTCGGGCGATTTTGCCGACCCCGGCGAAGCAGCTAGACTGCGCGCTCCCTTCAAAGGGCAGGAGACCCGCGCCATGGCTAGCTTGATCGCCGCATGTTTTCTTTTTTTCGCCATCCACATCTTTGTTTCCGGAACGCCTTTGCGTGACCGCATTGTGGGCACCATGGGCGAGCGCGCCTATCGCGGGGTCTTTGCGCTTACATCGCTAGGCGCGCTTGTGTGGATGGGATTTGCCTATGCGCAGACAAAAAACCTGGAAGTGCTTTGGATCGCGCCGGGCTGGACGCCCCACGCGGGCGCTCTTGTGGTGCTGATTGCATTTCTTTTTGCGGTGGTCGGTCTTACGACCCCCAATCCCACGTCCGTTGAGCAAGAAGCGCTTCTAAAAAAAGGCGATGAAGCAACGCGCGGCATCGTGCGCATCACGCGCCATCCGTTTTTGTGGGGGGTAACGTTATGGGCCGCGTTTCATCTATGGGCGAACGGCGATCTTGCAAGCGTTTTCTTCTTCGGCACCTTCATCGCCGTCGCCCTTCCCGGCATGGCCGCCATTGACAGAAAGCGCAAGCGCGCGCTGGGCGCGGAATGGGACAGCTTTGCCGCCAAGACCTCGCTCATCCCCTTCGCTGCCATCGCAAGCGGGCGCGCCGCCTTCGACCTCAAAGGGATCGGCATCGTGCGGCCGGCCGCGGGCGCCACGGTATTCGCACTCTTCATGTGGGGGCATGCCTGGCTTTTCGGCGTGCCTGCTTATTACTGACTCGGCAAAACCGGCACACCATTTTGATGCCTGCGTGAACGGCGCCCGTGCGAAGCTAGCGCAATGGGGGATTGTGCGATAAAGAGGAGCGCGCCTAGTCTAGGGAATGATGGAAAGTGCTGAGCCCTTAATAGCCGCGATTGCAGGGTTCGACCTTGGGGCTATGCTCGATGCCTTGAACCCGCAGCGCTTTGGCGCGTGGATCGAGCAATACCCCGCCTGGGCACCGCTTATTTCCATTGCCTTTGCGATCTTTGTCTCGCTGACGCCGCTGCCCATGGAAACCATCGCCATCATGAACGGCATGTGGTTCGGCCCGCGCGTGGGCGGCGTGCTGACCTGGGTCGGCGCGCTCATCGCCGCCATGCTCGCCTTTTGCATCGCCAAGGTGCTCGGCTATCCGGTTGTCAGGCGGATGATGCCCAAGGGCCTCTTCCGCCGCATGGAAGAGGTTGTCGAAAGGCACGGCCCGCCTATGTTAATCATGGTACGGATGATCCCGCTGATCCCCTTCACGGTCATCAACTACGGCGCGGGCGTCACCACCGTGAAATGGCGTACGTTTCTTTGGACCTCAGCCGTCGGGTTTATTCTGCCGACGATCCTCTGGGTCTCGGTCGGCGACATGATGCGCGAACGGCCCGCCTTGGGCATTCTGGTGCTGACGGTGCTTGCTGTGGCGACGTTTTTCCTTGCCCGCCGTTTCAGCAGCTGGTGGGCACGTTCACACGGCGAAGCGTCAGATTAATGCGGCCCCCTTTGGGGAAGGTCTCACGGGGCAAAAGCGTCGAGGTGCCGGGGTAGATGCGGTCGATACCGTGATAATACCCCCGTGCTTTTCCGGCGAGCACAACCACATCGCCCGAGGAAAGTTTCACCGACCAGGACGTAGGCCCTGACCGCCCGGGGCCTTTCACTTTGAAAAGCGCCGCATCCCCCAGCGAGACCGAGACCACCGGCGCGTCGAGTGCCAATTCGTCCTTGTCCTGATGAAGTCCCATCTTGGCGGCGGGACCATAGTAATTGACAAGGCAGCATTCGGGCGGCGCGGGGTAGCCCGCCACAAGTTCCCAAAGCCCCAGAAGGCTTTGCGGGATTGGCGGCCAGGGCGCCCCGGTACCGGGATGCGTTTCCTGATAGCGGTAGCCGCCTGCCCGGTCCGTCACCCAGCCGAGCGGGCCGGCATTGGTCATCTCCACTGACATGAGCTTGCCGGTGCGCGGCATTTCCGGGCGGAAGAACGGCGCCGCGGCAATGACCTCGCGTACCTCGCCAAGCATTTGTTCCTGTGCCGCAGGGGAAAGCAGCCCGGGATAGAGCCGCACCCCGTCGACGCCCAAAATTTGCGCGGCCTTTTCAGCCATACCGCCCTTTGATACTTTGTACGTTGATCGTCACAACTAAGTGCCACAGCGCGGGGAGAGATGCCATGGCCCTGGCCGAAGACAGCAAAGACATTCTGGCGGACGCGCCTTTCGGGATCGAACCCGCCACACCTTCCATCGGCGCTTACATCACGGGCCTCGACCTCGCGCGCGAGCAGCCCGACGAGGTGATCGCCGCCATCCGCGCCGCGCTGCTGGAATGGAAAGTGATCTTCTTCCGCGATCAGCCCCTTACCCAGGAAGAACATATCGCCTTCGGCAAGCGCTTCGGCGAGCTTGAGATCCATCCGCTGACGCCCACGGATCAAGAGAACCCCGAGGTCTTGCGCATTGTCCACGACAAGGACCACAAGGGATCGGAGAACGCCTGGCATTCGGACGTGACCTGGCGGCCCACCCCCTCCATGGGCTCGATCTTGCGTGCGGTGGAAATTCCCTCCGTAGGCGGAGATACGCTTTGGGCCAATATGGAAGCAGCCTATGACGGCCTGATGGACGAGATCAAAAAGAAGGTGACGGGGCTCGAAGCCGAACATAACTTCCTGCGCGCGTTCGGGCATTTGATCCCCGCCGAGGAACACGAAGCAACGCTCCAAAAGCATCCCAAACAGTATCATCCGGTGATCCGCACTCACCCGGAGACCGGCCGCCGGGCCATCTACGTCAATGTGGGCTTTACCGACCGCATCATGGGGCTCGAAAAAGAAGAGAGCGATTTTATGCTCGAGCTTCTCGAGCGCACCGCGAACCGGCCTGAATACCAGGTGCGCCTTCACTGGGAGCCCGGCACTATCGCCTTTTGGGACAACCGCTCGACCCAGCACTACGCGGTGTCCGATTACTGGCCCCACCGCCGGGTCATGGAGCGCGTGACCGTGGCAGGCGACAAGCCGTTTTTCGATCCATCAAAGTAATCATCATTCCAGAATGACGGGTTGTTGTTGGGCGCCGCGCCTCGCGCTAAACTTCGCCCATGCGCGATTTTGTGGCGAACCACCCGGCGTGGACCCAGTTCCTTGTGCTTCTGAGCGTGGTGATTTTGAGCATCCCCTTGTGGGGGCTTTTATGGTGGGCGCTTGCGGAAGCCGGGCGGCTGATGATCGATGAAGGCTGCCGGGCAAGGAATTATTCCTGCGAGTACGAAGGCGGGGCGCTGATCATCGCGACGTTGGTGATCATGCCGTTCTTTATCTATTTCTTTATTTTCCTGGCAACGAAAATCAGTGGGCTGATTACAGACCGGCTGCTCGCCTGGGCCGGGCTCGATCCGGAAATCGCGCTACGCTGACTTATTCCGAATAAACGATGTGTTCCGCCGCGACGGTGACGTCGCCGAGCGCCACTTCCGCCCAGGCAAGAGCGGCGCGTTTTACCTCACCTGCGTCGGCGGCAAGATCGAAAATCCCTTCGCGCTCGAAATAGATCTTGCGGCGGCCCGCTTCCATCTTGTCCTCGGCAATGCCGCCTTCTTCTTCGTTCATGCGCGCGGCGAGGTGCACAAAGCCCTTGTCCACATGATCTTTGATCTCCAAAGGCGTGGGGAAATCAAGCCAAAGCTGGCAAGCGAAAGTGAACGCAATGTAGTCCGCGGCTTGCGCCGAGGTAGGGCGCCAGTCGCCGTTCCCCGCATCGCGGCCATAGTCGAGAATAAGATTGGAATTGATCACCTCACCCGCGGCGGGCACCTTGTAGCGCACCCAATGATCGTCACGGTCGAGCGCCTCGCGCTCAAACGGCGCGCCCAGCACATCGGAAAAACACTGGACCAGAAGCTCGTGGTTCCAATGGCGCGCGCGTGGCGCGCCGTCGTCCCACTGATCCCCGTAGATCACCATACCGCCAACCCTCACCCCGTTACGCGAACTAACCTTTCGAAGGGGCGGCGGTTTTCCGCTCGTCTCACCTTCTAAATTCAGGCACGCATCCCACGGGTGCCGTAAACGCGAAACCCCGCGCCTGACGGGGATCAAGGTAAAGGGAAGGGGGCCAAGACCGTCTTAAAGCGGCACGGGATTTTGGGTGCGTGGTTAAGGAGGGGTAAAAAAGCCGCATATATTCCGTTTGACAGAATGCCCTTGGCCCGCTATTCTGTTTCACGTGATACGAAGCTTTGCCTGCAGGGATACGGCGCGCCTGTTCGATGATGAGCGGGTCTCGAGATTCCGCGCGATAGAAAGGGTGGCCCGGCGCAAGTTACAGCTCTTGAATGCTGCGCAAACACTGAGCGATTTACGCGTGCCGCCGGGAAACCGGCTGGAGGCGCTCAAGGGCAGCCGCAAGGGCCAGCACAGTATCCGCATTAATGATCAGTGGCGCGTCTGTTTCACATGGAAAGATGGCGGGGCTGATCGCGTGGAAATCGTGGATTATCATTAGGACCGGAAAGATGGCGAAGAAACTGCACCCCATAGCCCCCGGCGAGATCTTGCTAGAAGAGTTCTTGTCCCCCTTCGGGGTAAGCCAAAACAAGCTCGCCAGGGATACCGGCATCCCCGTAAGCCGGGTGTCGGAAATCGTGCACGGGCGGCGGGCGATAACGGCGGATACGGCATTGCGCCTTGCGGCCTATTTCAGCACGTCCGCTGAAATGTGGATGACGCTCCAGGCGGAATACGACCTGCGCCGCGCCCGCGCGGCCCATGGGCAGGAGATTGTAAAGGCCATCCGCCCTGTTAAGGCTGCGTAGCCCCCAAAATCCCCGCTTGCCCCGCCTTGCACCCCCCGGATTTCCTCCCTATATGCGCCTTGAACTTGCGCGCAAGGGGTGCCATGAACCGGCGCCCCGGCCCCGCGCGGGGTGGTAGAAAAAACGACATCTCAGGGGATCGCTCGGGCCGCTGCACGCCAGGACCCGCAGGATTCCGCCGTTAATGGGAGCATCCAATGGCAAAAGTAATCGGCATCGACCTCGGCACCACCAATTCCTGCGTCGCGGTCATGGACGGCACCACGCCCAAGGTGATCGAAAACGCGGAAGGCGCGCGGACGACCCCTTCCATGGTGGCCTTCACGGACGAAGGCGAGCGCCTGATCGGCCAGCCCGCCAAGCGCCAGGCGGTCACCAACCCCGAACACACCTATTTCGCCATCAAGCGCCTGATCGGGCGCCCTTTTGACGACCCCACCACGCAAAAAGACATCGGCATGGTGCCTTACAAGATCATCAAGGCCGAGAACGGCGATGCCTGGGTCGAGGGCCGCGGCGAGGGCAAGCTTTCACCCTCACAAATCTCCGCCTTCATCCTGCAAAAGATGAAAGAAACCGCCGAGAGCTATCTGGGCCAGGACGTGACCCAAGCGGTGATCACCGTCCCGGCCTACTTCAACGATGCCCAGCGGCAGGCCACGAAGGACGCGGGCAAAATCTCAGGCCTTGAGGTCTTGCGCATTATCAACGAGCCCACGGCGGCGGCGCTCGCTTATGGCCTCGACAAGAAACAAACCGGCACAATCGTGGTCTATGACCTTGGCGGCGGGACCTTCGACGTCAGCGTTCTTGAAATCGGCGACGGCGTCTTCGAGGTGAAGTCCACCAATGGCGACACGTTCCTCGGCGGCGAAGACTTCGACATGAAGATCGTTGAATACCTCGCGGCCGAATTCAAAAAAGAACAAGGCATCGATTTGCGCGAAGACCGGCTGGCGCTCCAGCGCCTCAAGGAAGCCGCCGAGAAAGCGAAGATCGAGCTTTCCTCCTCAACGCAGACGGAAGTGAACCTGCCGTTCATCACGGCGGATGCTTCCGGCCCCAAACACCTCACTATGAAGCTCAGCCGCGCCAAGCTTGAAAGCCTGGTCGAGGATCTGATCAAGCGCACCGAAGGCCCGTGCAAGGCGGCGCTGAAAGACGCCGGGCTTTCGCCGTCGGACATTAACGACGTGATCCTGGTGGGCGGCATGACGCGGATGCCCAAGGTGCAAGAGGTGGTGCAAAACCTGTTCGGTAAGGAACCGCACAAGGGCGTCAACCCGGACGAAGTGGTAGCCATGGGCGCGGCCATTCAGGCGGGCGTCCTGCAGGGCGACGTCAAAGACGTGCTGCTGCTCGATGTAACGCCGCTTTCGCTGGGCATTGAAACACTGGGCGGGGTTTTCACGCGGCTCATTGACCGCAACACGACGATCCCCACCAAGAAGAGCCAGATCTTTTCCACCGCCGAAGACAATCAGAACGCGGTCACCATCCGCGTCTTCCAGGGCGAACGGGAAATGGCGGCGGACAACAAGCTGCTGGGCCAGTTCGACCTTGTGGGCATTCCGCCCGCGCCGCGCGGCGTGCCGCAAGTGGAGGTGACCTTCGACATCGATGCCAACGGCATTGTCAATGTGGGCGCCAAGGACAAGGCCACCAACAAGGAACAGGCGATCCGCATTCAGGCCTCTGGTGGGCTGTCGGATGACGAGATCGACAAGATGGTGAAGGACGCCGAGGAACACAAAGCCGAAGATGCTGAGCGCCGCGAGCTTGTGGAAGCGCGCAATAAGGGCGAAGCGCTGGTGCATTCGACCGAAGCCGCGCTTGCCGAGCATGGCGAGGCGCTGACGGCCGAGGATAAAATAGTCATCGAAGCCGATATCGCCGCGCTGCGCGAGGAGCTTGCCAAGGACGAAGCGGCCAAGGACGAGATCGAAGCCAAGGTCACCGCGCTTGCGCAAGGTTCCATGAAACTGGGCAAGT
>JANQLJ010000049.1 GCA_028280665.1 Alphaproteobacteria bacterium | reverse complement strand
ACCGCGCGGGGCTGACCGCCATCATCTGCGTGGGCGAAACCGAAGCCCAGCGCGACGCGGGCGATGCGGAACGGGTCGTGGGCACGCAGCTTAAAGGCTCGCTGCCCATGGATGTTAGCAGCGTCAACACCATCGTCGCCTACGAGCCGGTCTGGGCCATCGGTACGGGGCGCACGCCCACCCTTGAGGATATCGCGGCCATGCACAGCTTTATTCGCGGAACCGTGCGCGAGCTGCGCGGCGGTGTGGCGGACGACTTGCGGCTTCTTTACGGCGGGTCGGTCAAGCCCGGCAACGCGAACGAGATACTGAATGTCGAAAACGTGGACGGCGCACTCGTGGGTGGGGCGAGCCTTAAAGCCGCTGATTTCGCAGGCATTTTCTCGGTTTACGGCTGAACGGGCCTCGGGCTTGGCATTTCGGGCCAAGGCCGGTACAACGCCCCAACTTTCCGGCACCTAGAGGCGAAAGGGCCGCACGGCCATGATGACCGTTCTTTTGATTATCCACCTCCTGATTACCATAGGGATGGTGGGCCTTGTGTTGCTGCAGCGCTCCGAAGGGGGCGGGCTCGGCATTGGTGGCGGCGGGGGCGGCGGCTTCATGACCACGCGCGGCACCGCCAATGCGCTCACGCGCATGACCATGTATTTCGCGGTTGCCTTTTTCGCGACCTCCATCAGCCTCTCAATCCTGGCGGGCGCTCAGCGCGCGGGCCTGGGTGCCGGGTCGGTCACCGATACCTTGCCCGCAACACAGCCTGAGCCCATCGCGCTGCCCGAGGAAGCGCCCGCGGAGCCCGCGCCCGGCGACGGCCTGCCCGAGGTGCCGGTGGGCGATTAGGTTTCAAAGACAAGAGAATCGCTTAGCTTTTCCATAGCTCTTCTCAAAGGCCCGCGCCGGGCGCCCGGTGCGGGTCATTTCTGTTTTGATTGTTGCGGCGAATTCGGTAAGGTGGGGGTCCATGGCGCGGTACATTTTTATCACCGGCGGCGTGGTTTCCTCACTCGGTAAGGGACTTGCCTCTGCGGCTCTCGGCGCGCTTTTGCAGGCGCGCGGCTACAAGGTGCGTTTGCGGAAGCTCGACCCTTATCTGAATGTCGATCCCGGCACCATGAGCCCCTATCAGCACGGGGAAGTTTACGTGACCGACGACGGCGCGGAGACGGACCTCGACCTCGGGCACTATGAGCGCTTCACCGGGGTTCCCGCGCGCCAGAACGACAACATCACCACGGGCCGCATTTATCAGGAGATCATCGCCAAGGAACGGCGCGGCGATTACTTGGGCGCAACGGTGCAGGTGATCCCCCACGTCACCGACGAGATCAAGGCCTTCGCCCTCAAGGACCCGGACGATGTGGACTTCATGCTGTGCGAGATCGGCGGCACCGTGGGCGACATCGAAGGGCTGCCCTTCTTCGAAGCCATTCGCCAGTTGCGCAACGAGCTTCCCGTGGGCAATGCGATTTTCGTGCATCTTACTCTTATTCCGTTCATCCCCAGCGCGGGCGAGCTGAAAACCAAACCCACCCAGCACTCGGTGAAGGAGCTGCGTTCGATCGGTATTCAGCCCGATTTGCTCCTATGCCGCGCCGACCGGGCGATCCCCCCCGACGAGCGGCGCAAGATCGCGCTCTTTTGTAATGTGCGCGCCGAGCGGGTGATCGCGGCGCTGGATGCGAAATCCATCTACGATGTGCCGCTCGCCTACCACCGCGAAGGGTTCGACCGGCAAGTGCTCGACGCTTTTGGGATCGAGGATGCGCCCGAACCGGACTTAAGCGTTTGGGAGAGCATTGTTCACAATCACCTGGAACCCGAAGGCGAAGTGACCATCGCCGTGGTCGGCAAATATGTGGGCCTTAAGGACGCTTATAAGTCGCTCATGGAAGCGCTCACCCATGGCGGTATTGCGAACCAGGTGCGCGTCAATATCGCGTGGATGGATTCCGAAGTCTTCGAGCGCGAGGACGCGGCCGTTCACCTTGAAGGGGTGCACGGCATTCTGGTGCCCGGCGGCTTTGGCCATCGGGGTGCGGAAGGCAAAATCAAGGCGGCGCAGTTCGCGCGCGAGCGCGGCGTGCCTTACTTCGGCATTTGCTTCGGGATGCAAATGGCGGTGATCGAAGCGGCGCGGCATCTCGCCGGAATCGAAAAGGCCAGCTCCACCGAGTTCGGCCCCACCGACGAGCCCATCGTTGGTCTCATGACCGAATGGACCAAAGGAAACGAAAAGGTCGAGCGCACGGAAGAAGGCGATCTTGGCGGGACCATGCGGCTCGGCGCTTATGAGGCGCAGTTAAAGCCGGGCTCGAAGGTGGCGGACATCTATGGCGGCACGAGCATTTCCGAGCGCCACCGCCACCGCTGGGAAGTGAACTACAATTATTGCAAACGGCTCGAAGATGTAGGGCTTTTGTTCTCGGGCATGTCGCCCGACGGCAAGCTGCCGGAGATCGTGGAGATACCGGACCATCCCTGGTTTGTCGGCGTGCAGTACCACCCCGAGCTCAAGTCGAAACCCTTTGACCCGCATCCGCTCTTTGCGTCGTTTATCGAGGCGGCGGTGAAGCAGAGCCGGTTGGTGTGACCCCCCACCCAAACCCTCCCCCTCAAGGGGGGAGGGCTTACAAGGCGTATACTCATAACCTCCCCCTTGACGGGGGAGGTCGGCGAGC
>JANQLJ010000004.1 GCA_028280665.1 Alphaproteobacteria bacterium | reverse complement strand
CAGCACATCGTCCGCGCTGCCGCCGATGAGCGTGTCCCGGCCGTCAAGGCCCTCGATAAAGAAAGGCGTGGTCTCGGCAGAGGCATCAAGGGTGTCATCACCGGGTGTACCGGTCAGCTCCGTGAAGCCACCGGGAGCGGACGGCGCATCGTTGGTAATGACTTCAATGGAATTTGCCGGACCGAACACGCCGCCGGCAAATGAGATTCCTACACTTGGTTCCGTGGCTGCGATGGTGTCGGTTCCGGTACCGCCATTGAAGACGTCCGGGGTGTCGCCAACACCCACAAGAAACACATCGTCACCACCGCCGCCGTTGAGCTGATCGACGCCCGCGCCGCCGGTAATGCGGTCATTGCCACCGAGGCCGTTGATTTGATCCGCGGCGGAAGTACCGACCAAGTCATCTTCGAGCGTCGTTCCGTTAATCACATTGAATTCGTTGACGATGTCGGTAACGGTGATGGCGACGGATTGAGGGGTGCTGTTGACGCCATCACTCGCTGTGACTTCGATGTTGTACGTGTTATCACCGCCTGCGTCAGTGGGAGCTTCGAAATCCGGGCTCAGAATAAATGAGACTTCACCTGTTGCCGAATTGATATTGAAGAGCACCGCGTCCGCCCCACCAGTGATCGCAAACGTGGGTGTATCACCATCCGCGTCGGTGGCGTCGGCATCGTATGCTGTACCGAATCCGTTTTCCGCAAAACTTGCTGTGGTCCCCGAGGTAAAGGCCGGGGCAACATCATTTTCGTTTGTAACCGTGATGGCTACGGTTTGGGTTGCGAGGAGCCCGCTGCTATTTGCCGTGATCTCAATGTCATAAACATTGTTCCCGCCTGTATCGCTCGGCGATTCAAAATCGGGCGGTGCGGCGAACGCGACTTCACCTGTTGCTGTGTTGATAGTGAACAACGCCGCATCAGCGCCGCCGCTAATGGAAAATGTGGGCGCAGGTCCATCCGGACTGGTGGCGTTTGCATCGTAAGCCGTGCCGGTTCCGTTTTCGGCGAAATTCGCTGTGGTCCCCGACGTGAAGGCCGGTGGCCCGCTTACATCGGTCACTGTTACTGCAACAGATTGCGTGGCCGTATTGACCCCGTCGGAGGCGGTGATGTCCACGTCATAGACGTTGTTGCCGCCGCTGTCGGCGGGGGCTTCAAAATCGGGCGGCGCGATGAAGGAAACTTCTCCCGTCGCGGTGTTGATGGTGAACAACGCCGCGTCTGCCCCACCGGAAATTGAAAAGGTTGGCGTCTCACCGTCCACATCCGTGGCCGCGGCCGTGAAAACCGTACCTGTTCCCCCCTCTGCAAACGTAGCAGTTGTGCCGGACGTGAACGCAGGCGCGTTGTCATTTTCGTTGGTGACGGTGATCGAGACGTTCTGGGCCGTGTTATCACCACCCGAAGAGGCTGTGATCTCGATGTCGTAAACATTGTTCCCGCCCACATCGCCAGGCACTTCGAAGTCCGGCGGCGCGATGAAGGAAACTTCACCCGTCACCGTATTGATGGTGAACAACGCCGCATCCGCACCGCCGGTGATGGCATAGGTTGGTGCGGCACTGTCAAGGTCGATGGCGTCTGCATCATGGGCGACCCCCACCGCGTTCTCGGCGAAGGAGCTTGCGGTTCCCGATGTGAACGTCGGAACGAACGTGATGGCTAGTAAGTCAGAGAAACTGACCGTTTGGTCATCGAACTGGAAGTTTTCAACATTATGGACCGTATCGGTACCATCAGGTCCGGTGATGGTCAGGGAGTCTCCGTCAATCTGTGTAGGCGTGTAATCAGCCCGGTTCCCCGAGAATACAGCGGTGTCCGTGTCGGCTCCGCCATCAATTGTGTCATTTCCACCACCGCCAGTAATTGTATCATTCCCTGCATCGCCATTGATGACATCGGCTTCGGAGGAGCCCGTGACAGTATCGTCTCCCCCATTCATGTTTATGGCCGTGATACCATCCAGGTCAGTTGCAGAAAAATCATAGTTATCGGTGCCGGTAGTGCCTTCAATCGTTGTGTTGGCGACCGCCGCAGCAGGAGAGGCGGAGATGCTAGCTGGCGTCGGTGCGGTTCCGAAATCAAAATCATCGGCACTCAGGTCGGCGCTATCGATGCCCTGGATTATAATTGTATCGCCGGCGGGCGTGGCGATGCGCGTGTTGCCGCCGCGGAATGTCATAACCGCTTGAACATCGGCAAAGTTGTTGAGTCCCGCCACGCCAGAGAGGTTGATGACGTCGCCCGAAGCCGTATCAAAGTCGGTAATGACCTCTCTTCCGGTACCATCGACGATTATGAACGTATCGGCGCCGCCATTACCTGTTAGATTGTCGTTGCTCGTCCCGCCGGCTAGCGCGTCGTCTGCACTACCGCCAATCAGTGTGTCTCTTCCTCCAAGTCCATCTATGAATACCGGCACCGTTTCCGCAGAAGCATCGATGACGTCATCACCCGAGGTACCTCCAAAGAAAAGAAAACCTGACGAAGTGGGGGCATCATTTGTAATCAGTTCGATGGAATTGGAAGGCCCAAACAGTCCGTCTGCAAACGAAATCCCAACACCGGATTCGATCGCGGCGATCGTGTCAGTCCCAGTACCGCCATCAAAGATGTCCGGGGTATCGCCAACACCCACAAGAAACACGTCATCGCCACCGCCGCCGTTAAGCTGATCGATGCCAGCACCGCCGGTAATGCGGTCATTACCGCCCAATCCATTGATTTCTTCGGCATCTGATGTCCCGACAAGGATGTCATTAAGCGGTGTGCCGTTAATGACGGAGCCACCTCCTCCCGCCAGTGCTTCGACTTGACTCTTGGTGAGAGTCGTATCGCCGAACTGGAACAGCTCAACGCCGGTCACAAGGTCCGTGCCCTCATCAATCCCGGATGTGCCGGTGTAGGCAACTTGAATTTCCGTGGGACTTACCAGCGTGAACGTGAATTCGGTTGAGTTCGACAGGTAAACGACCGTATCGGTCCCATTATTACCAGTAATCCCGTCGTTACCACGGCCACCGAACAAGGTGTTGTCGAAGGCGTTACCAATCAGCGTATCGTTCCCATCGCCCGCGTAGGCATGATGAAAAACTGAACCCACGCCAAGCGTTAGAGACGTAGCCGCGATTGTACTCGGCCCCGCACCGGTTAGGTCGATAACGAGGTTGCCCGATACCGCGGCCGCGTTGATTGTGTTGATCCCGGTTGTATCCGTAATGGTCTGGCGTGACGTATCTGACGATGCGAATGCCGCGTATTCATTGGTGAAGTAATACGTGGTGTCGTCAGAAAGCGGATCACCCCAGAGTCTAAGGCTCCAGCTATTGAGCGTACCACTGTCCTGGGTCAGCGTATCTTGGACACGTAAAGTCCATGTTCCCGCTCCGGTTTCGCCCCAGAACTCGGTACTGGAAAGCGTGAATGAAATATTGGCTGCCGGGACGCCGTCATCGCCTGCCTGCCCGTCAGATGGCGTCGTATCCGAGCCCGGCACAAGGCCGGGCTGCACGATGAGCTGGCTTTCGGTTCCGTCGGGCGAAATTAAAGTTACGACGAGATCGACCGGCGCCGTATGAGAGAGGTTAAGCGTGACTTCTACATGATCGATGTTTACGCCGGTCGGGATCGTGATCGTGTCCGTGATTGTCGACAAATCCGCGATTGTTGTGTTTGGGCTGCTGGATCCGGTGACAGACGTCTCGTTTGCCGATGTGCTCTGCAATGTCCAGGTTTCAGCAAGGCGCACCGCCGCCTCGGTATCGGTGAGTCCAAAGCCGTGCCAGCGGCTCGTGTGGAGGCCCCCTCCATTCCAGATCGTTGTGCCATTAATGTCCCAAGCTGAATGCGACGGTTGAATCTGAGTGGCGCTCAGGACAAAGATTTCCTGCACATCCCGCCAACCGAGGCCGGGGTTGGCTTCGAGTAACAGGGCGGCAATTCCCGCACCGATGGGAGAGGAAAAGGATGTGCCGCTAATGGACACGGTATTTCCTGTTACGTAACCGTCTGTTCCCGTGCGGTCGGTCGTGACGATGCCCTGTCCGGGGAGTACGACAAACACAGGGGCGCCAGGCGTGCTAAAACTGGTGAGGTTACCCGACGAATCCATCGCGCCGACAGGAATCGTAAACCGGGAGTTCAGGAGATTGTGGTAGTTGGCGTCTTGTCCATGATCGCCGTCATTTCCCGATGAAAAGACGACAACTGTGCCAAGTCCACCCCGCCCATTGTCGGCGAGATTCTCCAATGCGGCGCCAAGGCCGCTGAAGGCCGGATTATTGAAGTCATCCGAGTTCTGAAAAAAGCCGCCATAGCCCCAGGAGTTGTTCAGCACGTCAAAGCCGTTGGCGACAGCGTGATTAAAAAGGTCTTGGGGCTGATCCGGTCCGTCGTTGGACTCAAAGCCCATTCTCAAACCAGCAATTGTGGCACCGAACGCAACTCCCACAACATCAATGCTATTCTGCGCTGCGCCGATAACACCTGCCACGGCTGTTCCGTGATTATCGTCGACGTTGACCGGTGCAGCATTATTGTCATTTTGGTCTTCATCGCGATCGATTGAGGTATTGTAATTCGCAGTTAGATCGGGATGCGTATACTGTACGCCATCATCGACTACACCGACGATGACGCCCGCGCCGGTGTAATCGTCCCAAACACTGAGAATGTTTATGTCCGGGTTTGAGCCCGTGTTGTTCAAATGCCATTGCGATGAGAAGAGCGGATCGGTCGGGGTCAGTAACGGGATAGCCGTCGGCCATCCAAAGGAGAAATCATGTGCGATTTCATCCAGCCGCTTGATGCTGCCTTGAATGACAAATGATGAATTCTTCATGGGCGTACCGTCATAAAATTTCATCCGGGCACGTCCAAATATGCAAGCGCCCGCCCAGCCAGCGCCCCAAACGAGGCATTCCCTATCATTCCGCGAGAGTGTGAATCAGACCCTATTGCGCTTCAATGTATTTGTGCACATTTCGCGTCAAATCGCCCCGATGCGGCGTACCTGCAACGCACGAGGAGAAACAGGCGCCAAGCGCTCCTTCCTCATTCTTCACATGAGTTAGCGCCTTTACCATATAACGCATTGAATTGTTGGGTATATTCAGCGAGACTGCCTGCCCGGACCGCATCGCGCAGCTCAGCCATCAATGTCTGATAGAAGGCAAGGTTGTGCCAGGTGAGCAGCACCGAAGCCAAAATCTCACCTGACTTCACGAGATGGTGAAGATAAGCGCGGCTGTAATCACGGCTTGCCGGGCAAGTGCTGGTCTCGTCGATGGGGCGGGGATCGTCCGCATGGCGCGCATTTTTGAGGTTTAGCGGCCCTTCCCGCGTGAAGGCTTGCCCGTTCCGGCCCGAGCGTGTCGGCAGCACGCAATCGAACATATCAATGCCCCGCTCCACCGCGCCGATGATATCGCCCGGTTTACCGACGCCCATCAGATAGCGGGGCTGATCCGCGGGAAGTGCCGGCACCGTTTCATCGAGAACGCCAAGCATTGTTTCTTGCCCCTCGCCCACGGCAAGTCCGCCGACCGCGTATCCGTCAAAGTCGATTTCTTTGAGCGCGTCCGCGGAACGCTGCCGCAACTCGGGGTAAATGCCACCTTGCACAATCCCGAACAAAGCGCGACCGCCTTCCGGCTTGAACGTAGCCTTCGATCGCTCCGCCCAACGCATGGAAAGCTCCATGGACGCACGGGCCTCGTCTTCGGTGACAGGGAACGGTGTGCATTCGTCGAACGCCATGGTGATGTCCGCGCCGAGCAGCGCTTGAATCTCAATCGCCCGTTCAGGCGTCAGCATGTGCTCGCTGCCATCGATATGAGACTGAAAGCGGACGCCTTCTTCCGAGAGTTTCCTTAAGCGCGCAAGCGACATGACTTGAAAGCCACCTGAGTCCGTAAGGATCGGGCCCGGCCAATTCATAAACTTGTGTAAGCCACCAAGCCGTGCAATGCGCTCTGCCCCTGGACGAAGCATCAGGTGATAGGTGTTGCCCAGGACAACATCAGCGCCGGTGGCGGCGACCATCTCCGGCAACATTGCTTTCACCGTTGCGCCAGTGCCCACGGGCATGAAAGCAGGCGTTGCGATCTCGCCGCGCAGGGTCGTGATAACCCCGGTGCGGGCCGCGCCATCGGTTGCGGCGATGTCAAACCCGAACCCACTCATTTCCTGGCCTCCGGCCACAGCAGACACGCATCGCCATAGGAATAGAAACGATAGCCGTTCGCAATGGCGTGTACATAAGCAGCTTTCATCGTATCGAGCCCCGCAAAAGCGCTTACAAGCATAAACAGCGTCGAGCGCGGCAGGTGAAAATTCGTGAGCAGGCCGTCGATGCTGCGAAACCGGTAGCCAGGCGTGATGAAAATGTCCGTCTCCCCTTCAAAGGGCTCGATCATACCGGCGGGGCCGGCGGCGCTCTCTAGCAAGCGGAGTGAGGTCGTTCCGACCGCGATGATGCGACCGCCGGCTTTTCGCCGCTCGTTGAGCGCAGTAGCGGTTTGTGGGGTAATGCGCCCCCATTCGGCGTGCATCTTGTGATCTTCCGTAAGGTCACTCTTGACCGGAAGAAACGTCCCTGCCCCCACATGCAGTATCACTTCTTCGATGGCGATATCGCGCTCCTTAAGACCCTCGATTAGCGCAGGCGTGAAGTGCAGGCCCGCTGTCGGCGCGGCGACCGATCCTTCCTCTTCGGCAAACACGGTCTGGTAGTCGTCCCGGTCCTGATCATCGACCCCGCGCTTTGACGCGATATAGGGGGGTAGCGGCATCTCCCCGGCACGTTCAATGGCGCGGTCGAGGTCGTCCCCCGCGCAGTTGAAATCGAGCGTGATCTCCCCGCCCTCACCCTTTTGCAGTACCGTTGCCGTGAGCCCGTGGGCAAACTCGATCCGGTCGCCTTCCGCGAGCCGCTTGCCCGGCTTTGCGAATGCCGTCCAGGTGGAAGGCCCCACGGGCTTGTGCAATGTGGCTTCGATGCGGGGCGTCGGGTTATCGAGCGCTTCATTGGGCCGTTCCATACGGCGCGCATGAAGCCGCGCGGGGATCACGCGCGTTCGGTTGACGACCAGCGTATCCCCTGGGGCAAGGCGCGCGGGCAGATCGGAGATGCGCCAATCGCCCAACTGATCTCCCGCGACCTCTAGCATCCTGGCGGCATCGCGCGGTACCGCCGGCCTCAGCGCAATGCGATCCTCAGGCAGGTCAAAGTCGAAGAGATCGACGCGCATGGCCGCGCTTTAGGCGGCCTCGTCGGCGGCCACTTTCATGGAGACGATGCGGTCGGGGTCCTGCACCGGCTCGCCCCGCTTGATTTGATCGACAAGGTCCATGCCTTCGATCACGTGCCCCCAGACTGTGTATTGCCGGTCAAGAAAACGCGAATCGTCAAAGCAGATGAAGAACTGACTGTCGGCACTGTCGGGACTTTGGGCTCGCGCCATAGAACAAGTGCCGCGCAGGTGCGGCTCTTCATTGAATTCAGCGGAAAGGTTCTGGCCGGACCCACCCGTACCGGTGCCGGTGGGATCGCCCGTTTGCGCCATGAAGCCGTCGATCACCCGGTGAAAGACGATGCCGTCATAAAAGCCTTGCCTTGCGAGTTCCTTGATCCGAGCAACGTGGTTGGGCGCCAGATCCGGGCGCGTCTGGATGGTCACGCGTCCTGATTCAAGGTCCAGATAGATCAGGTCGTCACTATTCGGGTCGGGGCGGCTCATGGGCGTTCCTCTAATTGCTTGCACGCAGCACAGGGCTGAGAATATCGATCTGGACATCGTCCTCATAGAGAGGATCGAATGCCTCGGCTTCCAATGAGGCGTAGGCTAGACGCTCTGGCAAATCGGGTGGACCGGGCACAAACGCCATGCCAGGCAATTCGGTCGCAACGGTCCGTGCCCGTATGATTTGCGTGGGGTCCTCCGGCGGCTCGCCGATGGCGATCTCATCCACATTCGCCATGCCTTCAATGACCCGGCCCCAGACGGTGTAGCTCGTGTCAAGTTGGGTCCAGCTACTCGCGCCCTCGGGACGGTCGGCGAGCATAATAAAGAACTGGCTGTTCGCACTATCGGGACTTTGGGACCGCGCCATTGAAAGAATGCCACGGCGGTGCGGAATGGTGGAGAACTCGGCCGGTAAATTAGGAAGTTCGGAGCCGCCTGTGCCTGTTCCCGTGGGGTCGCCCCCTTGCGCCATGAAGCCGTCGATCACCCGATGGAAGACGACGTTGTCGTAAAAGCCTTGGGTTGCGAGTGTGCGAACACGTTCCACATGGCGCGGCGCCACATCCGGGAACATCTCAATGAACACCGTCCCGGTTTCAAGTTCGAGGATCAAGACGTTCTCAGGAGAGATTTGGCGGCCGGGTTCGCCTCCGTCCGATGAGCTTTGCGCCCATGCCGGGGCGGCGAGAACGCAAAGAAGTACCAAGGGAGCCGCTATACGCATGTTGTGTTCCATTCTGTTTTGAACCAATCGGGGGCCACCGGTCAGGACGAGAATTTATCCGTTAATTGCTTTTTGACGTCCGCCGATACAAACGAGCCCACATCCCCGCCAAGCCGCGCAATCTCCTTCACCAGGCGCGACGCGATGGCCTGATGCGTTGCCTCTGCCATCAAGAACACCGTTTCGATGTCCGGATTAAGGCGCTGGTTCATCCCGACCATCTGGAACTCATACTCAAAGTCCGACACGGCGCGCAATCCCCGGATAATCACGCTCGCGCCAACCTCCTCCGCATAGTGCATGAGTAGCCCTTCGAAGGGCCGCACGGAAATTTTGGCCCGGCCCTCCCCGGTCAAAGGCGCGGTTTCCCGCTTGACCATGGCCACGCGCTCATCGAGGGAAAAAAGCGGGCCCTTGTCGTTGTTGATCGCGATACCGATGACCAGCTCGTCGACCAGTTTGATCGCCCGCCGGATGATGTCGATATGCCCGTTGGTGATGGGATCGAAAGTACCCGGATAGAGTCCGGCGCGTTTGCTCATTCCGTTTCGCCTTCCTCGTGATGGCCATTTTCGTCGGACCGCTCATCGATCCGCTCGACGGAGACGACATTTTCATCCTTGGCCGTTGCGAACACCGTCACCCCTTGGGTTGACCGCCGCCTGATCGAGATACCCTCTACTGGCACACGGATGAGCTTGCCCTTGTCGGTGACCAGCATGATCTCGTCATGATCTTCCACCGGGAACGAGGCAAGCAGCTTGCCCTTGCGGGCGGTCATATCCATGGCCGCGATGCCCTGGCCGCCCCGGCCCGAGGTGCGGTAATCGTAAGCGGAACTGCGCTTGCCGAACCCGCGCTCTGTCAGCGTCAAGATGAACTGTTCTTCCGCGCCAAGGCTTGCATAGCGGTCGGGGGACAAAACCGCTTCGACGGTTTCTTCAGCCTCTGCTGGTTCCTCGGCATCATCCTCATCCATGGCCCGGCGAATGGCGGAGGCCTGCTTGAGATAGGCCTGCGCCTCGGCGGTGGTCACGTTCACATGGTGGAGGATCGACATGGAAACCACATAATCGTCGCCCAGCAGCTTGATCCCGCGCACGCCCATGGACGCGCGGCCCTTGAAGACGCGCACATCGCCCACCGGGAAGCGGATGGTCTTGCCATTGCGTGAGGTGAGCAGCACATCGTCGTCCGGGGTACAAATGGAAACCCCGACAATACCGTCATCGGGATCGTCCAGCTTCATGGCGATCTTGCCGTTTGCCATCACGTTCACAAAGTCTGAAAGCTGATTGCGCCGCACGCTGCCACTCTTGGTCGCGAACATCACATTGAGGGAGCCCCAGCTTTCCTCATCGTCGGGCAGCTCAAGCACATTGGTGATCATCTCGCCCTGGCTGAGAGGCAGGAGGTTCATCATGGCGCGGCCGCGGGCCTGGGGTGTGCCTTCAGGAAGGCGCCAGACCTTGAGCTTGTAGACCATGCCCGTCGAAGAAAAGAACAGGACCGGCGTGTGGGTGTTGGCGACAAAGACGCGCGTTACGAAGTCTTCGTCCCGCGTGGACATGCCAGCGCGGCCCTTCCCGCCCCGGCGTTGTGTCCGGTAGGTATCGAGCGGCACGCGCTTGATGTAACCCTTGTGGGTGACAGTCACCACCATATCGCGGCGTTGGATGAGGTCCTCGTCTTCAAGCTCTTGCGCGGCTTCGATGAACTCGGTTTTGCGCGGCGTTGCGAACTGGGTTTTTACCTCTTCCAGTTCACCACGGATGATCTCGAGCAGCTTGATCCGTGAGCGGAGCACCTCCAGGTATTCCGAAATTTTGCCGCCCAGGCCTTTAAGCTCATCGCCAATTTCATCGCGGCCGAGCGCGGTGAGGCGCTGCAGGCGCAAGTCCAGAATGGCGCGGGCCTGCTCATCAGTCATGCGGATGGTGCCTTTTTTGGTCACTTTGTGGCGCTGATCGGCGATGAGTTCGAGCAGGGGCACCACTTCCTTGGCGGGCCAGTCCTGGTCCTTGAGCCGCTCGCGCGCGGTTGCCGGGTCCGGCGCGGTGCGGATCATCTGAATGACCTCGTCGATATTGGCGACGGTAATGGCCAGCCCCACAAGCACATGGGCGCGGTCCCGGGCCTTGCCCAGCTCGAACTTGGTACGGCGGGTGACCACTTCCTCACGGAAGGTGAGGAACGCCTGCAGCATCTCCTTGAGCGACATGAGCTCGGGCTTACCCTGATTGAGCGCGAGCATATTGACGCCAAAGCTCGTCTGTAGCGGCGAGTAGCGGTAAAGCTGATTGAGGATGACGTCAGGTACCGCTTCGCGGCGCAGCTCGATCACCACGCGCATCCCTTCGCGGTCGGATTCATCGCGTATGTCGGAAATGCCTTCTATACGTTTTTCACGAACCAGTTCCGCGATCTTTTCGATCATGCTGGCTTTGTTCACCTGAAACGGGATCTCGGAAATGATGATGGCGGTGCCGCCACGGGAGGTTTCCTCAATCTCCGTTCGCCCCCGCATCAGAACCGAACCGCGCCCCTTGAACATTCCTGCCCGCGAGCCGGACCTGCCGATGATCAATCCGCTGGTTGGGAAATCCGGGCCCGGCACGATCTCGACCAGTTCCTCAAAATCAAGCTCGGGGTTTTCGATCAACGCGGTGCAGGCATCGATAATCTCGCCCAGGTTAAAGGGCGGGATGTTGGTCGCCATGCCCACGGCAATGCCGGTACCGCCATTGACGAGAATGTTCGGGAAGCGCGCGGGAAGAACGACCGGTTCGCGCTCGGTGCCGTCATAGTTATCGGCGAAATCGACCGTATCCTTGTCGATATCTTCGAGCAGCGCATGAGCCGGCTTACCCATGCGGATTTCCGTGTACCGCATGGCCGCGGGCGGGTCGCCGTCAACGGAGCCGAAATTGCCCTGCCCGTCGAGCAACGGCAGGCGCATAGAAAAATCCTGTGCCATGCGCACCAGCGCGTCATAGATCGCCTGGTCCCCATGGGGGTGATATTTACCGATGACGTCGCCCACCACCCGCGCCGACTTCCGGTACGGCTTGTTCCAGTCGTATCCGTTCTCGTACATGGAAAAGAGAATGCGCCGGTGCACCGGCTTGAGCCCGTCGCGCACGTCCGGAAGCGCGCGGCTCACGATCACGCTCATGGCGTAATCGAGGTAAGACTTGCGCATCTCCTCTTCGATGGTGATGGGCGCGATGTCCGACGGCCCTCCAGCCATAGGGGGCTCGCGGGGCGGCTCGTCGGGCGGAGTGCCGCCAGGGGGTAAATCTGTGGTATCGCTCACGGAGTTTTTGGTCTTTTTATGGTGCGGATTGCCCTCTTCCCGAAGGCCCCGAGTCAGTTACGATTTATCCCTTATCGCTAGCATTTTCCTGCGGTTCGGGCAAATCTTGTAAGGCCCGGTGGAGGTCTTTCCAAGAGGTCCAAAAGCGCTCCAAAGGGGGCTGCAGAGAGGGCTATAGAGAGGGGGTTTTCAGTGCGGCAGTTGCGTGCCTTCGTCGAGCATCCCGCCTTCCATTGGTCGATCATCGCACTCATCTTTTTGAATGCGCTGATCCTTGCCATTGAAGCGCTGCCCGCAATGCCCTTCGGCTACCGGGACGAGCTGCTTGTGCTCGACGACATCATCTTGTGGGTCTTCGTGGTGGAGCTTGTCTTGCGCCTTATCGCCCATGGGCGGCGCTTTTTCACGGACCCCTGGAGCATATTCGACGTCGTGGTTGTGGCCATCTCGTTCAGCCCCGCCGCCAGCGGATTTGCCGCCTTGCGCGCCTTCCGCGTCTTCCGCGTGCTCAGGCTCATTTCGGCCTTCCCCCGCCTTCGGTCGGTGGTGCGTGGCCTGCTCCGCTCGATTCCAGGAATCTCATCGGTGGCGGCGCTCCTTGTACTGATCATTTTTGTCTCCGCTATTCTTGGGTTCAATCTCTTTAGCGAACTGGCGCCGCAGTATTTCGGCGATCTATGGGTTTCCATGTTCACGCTTTTCAAGATCATGACCCTGGAAGGCTGGCCCGACATTGCCGACAACGTGATGGCGGTCTACCCCCACGCCTGGATGTTCTTTCTTGCTTATATTTTGGTGGCGACGCTAACACTGCTCAACTTTTTCATCGCCATCATCGTCAACGCCATGGAAGCCGAGGCGCTGGAAAGCAAGGCCACCATTGAAATGCAGGAAGTGCTGGCTAAGGAAATGCGCGCCTTGCGCGCCGAGCTTCAAGAACTCCGCGAGCAGCAAAAAGGCGGGGGTTAGGCGGACAGCGCGCTGGGGCGTGAGGGTTCACGATTTTGCTTGGAGGGGGACCCAGCCCACCCCATATATAGAAGGTCCTCATGTTCCAACGCAGGAGGGTTCCATGACTGTTACCGCTTACATTATCGTTCTTTTGGGGCTTTCAATCATGATCAGCCGCGCGCCTTTGGCCGTCGCGCCTGAGAAGACGCGAAACACCTACATCAGCTTGTTCGACACCCCCGGCAAGATGCGCATTATGGGCATCGTCATGGGTCTGTTCGCCGCGCTGATCGCCTGGGGCGTATGGGCCGACACGATCATCGCGACGCTGGTGGTGAAGTATGTGGCGTTCCTCGTACTCGCCCTGGCGCTCCTCGCCATGATCCCCTTCCCGGCATTCTCAAGCCGGCTGGCCATGACCGTATGGAGAGCCTTCCCCCCACCGGTGCTGCGGGTTATGGGCGTGCTTGCGGTCATCATCGGCGGGCTGATCGTCTGGTACGGGTTCAGCCTCTAGGTCAGCGCCGAGCGGAAAACCATCAGTACAAAGATTCCGAGGACCGAGAGAAATCCCGGCCAGCCGAGGATGAACCACACCCTAAAGAGCCGGTGAAACTCGTCGGGCAACAGGACCTTTTGTTCAAAGGCTCGTTGCGCGAGGTCCGCCAGACGCATCTGGATGTAGACCACCGGCAGCCAAGCGGCGGCCGCCACGGCATAAAGCACGTAAGTCCCCACTAGCCAGGGGCTAAGTAGCGGATACCCCACGATGAGCGCGAGCCACAGGCCGGTGACCGGCTGCACCACCACGGCGACCGCGGTGAAGATGAAATCCGCGATCACCACCTGCCGCGCCGTAGAGGCGATGTAGGCGAGATTGCCGCTCTTCACCGCCATGAACATGAAAAACGCAATACCCAGCCCCGTGCCGAACAGGATGGCAGCGCTCACGATGTGGATGAGACGCAGGGCGAGAAAGAGTTCCATTAGCGTCCGTCCTTGATCGCCACGACAATCAGGACACGCATGGCTTCGGCCTCTTAAAACGGAATCTCGTCGTCGAGTTCGGCGCGCTGGAAGTCATCGGACCCGCCGCCCGAGGAGGATGATCCGCCGCCGGAGGAATAGCTTCCCTCTCCGCTGCCGCCACTGCGGCTGTCGAGCATGGTCATGGAGGAGTTAAAGCCCTGCAGCACTACCTCCGTGGAATAGCGGTCCTGACCTGACTGGTCCTGCCATTTGCGGGTCTGCAGCGCGCCTTCGAGATACACCTTCGAGCCTTTGCGCAAGTATTGCTCGGCGATCTTGGCGAGGCCTTCGTTAAAGATCACCACCCGGTGCCATTCGGTCTTTTCCCGGCGCTCGCCGGAACTTTTGTCACGCCATGACTCGCTTGTCGCGACGCGCAAGTTGACGATGGGGCGACCGTCCTGGGTGTGCCGCACTTCCGGGTCGGCGCCCAGGTTGCCGATCAAGATCACTTTGTTGACGCTGCCAGCCATGTGTCTCTCCTGTCTGTTTCTCTATCTTCCGTAATTTCTCTTCCACACGGGAACGAGCGCCGGAATGGCTTCAGCCGCTTTCGCGGCGGAATAAAGTTTAGGGCAATGGGCAGCGAACCATGTCCGCCGCGGTCCCCAATGGCTCATCACCTTGACGTAGATGTCGAGCCCGGAGAACCGGGTGCCCAATACCCATGGGTTCGGCTCTATCGCACTCTCGACGTCCAGCCAAATCTCTTTGCGCCGCGCGGCAGAGTTTTCCACAAGTTCTTTGCGCGCGGCCTTGGAAGAAACAAACCGACCCGGGTAATCCGCATAGGTGAAGGTGGGATAGACCGCGCCGACAATCACCTGGAGCCAGCGCAGGAACGCCCGCCGTTCCTTCGCGCGCTTCCCCGGCACCAGCCCCGCCTTGGGCGCCACGTCGTCCAGGTGAAACAGGATCGCGGCGCTTTCCGTCATCACCGCCCCGTCCGGGCAGATGAGCGTGGGCCACTGGCCGAGGGGATTGATTTCCTTGAGGGGCGGAATGCCCTTCCCGGGCTCTCCACGGGCCCCCGAGAGCGCGAACGGCAGCCCGGTAAGCGTCAAAGCCGCCTCGGTAATGGCCGAGCCCCAGCCGCGCCTGGCATAGAGGATGTAAGTCATGGGCGTCTCTCCCGGGTGTCAAATGTTCATATTTTGTTCTTGATGTCAAACCCGACTCCGGGCTCTATGTTGGCCGTTCGGCCTTAGGGCACGAAATCAACGGCATTCAGTGGCATAGAGGGGCTTGATGAGCCAGAAGACGATCCGCGTGGTCGGCGCGCGGGAGCACAATCTGCAGGACATTACTGTCGAGTTTCCGCGGGATTCCCTTGTGGTGATTACGGGGCTGTCGGGCTCGGGTAAGTCGTCCCTCGCCTTCGACACGGTCTATGCGGAGGGCCAACGCCGCTATGTGGAGAGCCTTTCGGCCTATGCCCGGCAGTTCCTCGAACTGATGCAAAAACCGGATGTGGACCACATTGACGGCCTCAGCCCCGCCATCTCCATTGAGCAGAAGACCACCAGCCGGAACCCGCGCTCGACCGTCGGCACGGTGACGGAGATCTATGACTACATGCGCCTTCTTTGGGCGCGGGTGGGTGTGCCCTACTCCCCCGCCACGGGCCTTCCCATCGAGGCGCAAACCGTTAGCCAGATGGTGGACAGGGTGCAGACGCTCCCCGAAGGCACGCGGCTCTACCTCCTCGCCCCCATTGTCCGTGGACGGAAGGGGGAGTACCGGAAGGAATTTGCCGATCTCCTCAAGCGCGGCTTTCAGCGCGTCAAAGTGGACGGCACCTTCTATGATCTCGATACCCCGCCCACGCTGAACAAGAAACTCAAGCACGACATCGAAGTTGTGGTGGACCGTTTGGTTGTCAAAGATGGGCTTGAAACGCGGCTCGCAGACTCCATCGAAACCTCCCTACAGCTTGCCGAGGGACTCGCCATTGCCGAGTTCGCGGATGAGAAAGACGAAGACGGCAACCCCCGCCGTATTATCTTTTCGGAAAAATTCGCCTGCCCCGTTTCCGGCTTTACCATCGAAGAAATCGAACCACGGCTCTTTTCCTTCAACAATCCCTTCGGCGCGTGCCCTTCCTGTGATGGTCTAGGGACGGAGCATTATTTCGATGCGGAAATGGTGATCCCCGACGGAACGCTCTCGCTCAAGGACGGGGCGGTGGCGCCGTGGTCGCGGTCGACCTCTCCCTACTACACCCAGACCTTGATGGCGATTACGGATCACTTCGGCGCGGTGATGACCAAGCCGTGGAACAAGCTGCCCAAGAAGGTCCGCAACGTCATTCTCTATGGCTCCAAGGGCGAGGAGATTACCTTTGTCTATGACGATGGGCTTAGGCGGTACGAGACCACCAAGGCTTTTGAAGGCGTAATCCCCAATCTGCAGCGGCGCTGGCGCGAAACGGACTCAAGTTGGGTACGGGAAGAAATCGAAAAATTCCAGGGCATTACCGATTGCGAGGCTTGCGGCGGGCACCGGCTGAAACCGGAAGCCCTGGCTGTCAAGGTGGGCGGGCTTCACGTGGGCGAAGTGGCCGAGATGTCGATCAAGGCGGCGAACGCCTGGTTCGAAGACCTGCCCAAGAAACTCACCAAGAAGCAGAAAGAGATCGCCGAGCGGGTGCTCAAGGAAATCCGCGAACGACTCTATTTCCTGAACAATGTGGGACTGGAATACCTCACGCTGTCACGCGGCTCGCGCACCCTTTCGGGCGGAGAAAGCCAGCGCATCCGGCTGGCTTCTCAGATCGGCTCGGGGCTCACGGGCGTCTTGTACGTGCTCGATGAACCGTCCATCGGCCTTCATCAGCGCGACAATGCACGGCTGCTCGCGACCCTCGAACGCCTGCGCGATCTCGGTAACACGGTCATCATGGTCGAACACGACGAAGAAGCCATCCGCACCGCCGACCACGTGATCGACATGGGCCCTGGCGCGGGCATTCACGGGGGCAAGGTCGTCGCCCAAGGTAAGCCCGGCGACGTGATGAAGGCCCCGGGCAGCCTCACCGGCGAATACTTGACCGGCTTCCGGCAGATCGACGTGCCCGCCGAGCGCCGTGTGGCCGCCGCGGGCAAAGCTGTCACGGTCAAAGGCGCCAAGGCGAACAATCTGCAGGATGTGACCGCGAGCTTTCCGCTGGGGACTTTCACCTGCGTCACCGGCGTTTCGGGCGGGGGCAAGTCGACGCTCACCATTGAGACCCTTTACAAAGCCGCCGCGCGCAAGGTGATGAGCGCGCGGGAACATCCCGGCAGCCATGACGAGGTGCAAGGGCTTCAGCATATCGACAAGGTGATCGACATCGACCAGTCGCCCATCGGCCGCACGCCGCGGTCGAACCCGGCGACCTATACCGGCGCCTTCACGCCGATCCGCGAATGGTTTGCAGGCCTGCCCGAAGCGCGGGCGCGCGGCTACAAGCCCGGGCGTTTTTCCTTCAATGTGAAGGGCGGGCGCTGCGAGGCCTGTCAGGGCGACGGCGTCATCAAGATCGAAATGCACTTTCTGCCGGACGTCTATGTCACTTGCGATGTGTGCAAGGGCAAGCGCTATAACCGTGAGACCTTGGAGATCGCCTTCAAGGGCAAATCCATTGCCGACGTGCTCGACATGACCGTCGAAGATGGCCTCGAATTCTTCAAGGCCGTGCCGGCCATTCGCGAGAAGATGGAGACCCTCAATCGCGTGGGGCTCTCCTACATCAAGATTGGCCAGCAGGCGCCCACGCTTTCAGGCGGCGAAGCGCAGCGGGTGAAACTGGCTAAAGAGCTTTCGCGCCGCGCCACGGGCAAGACGCTCTATATCCTTGATGAGCCCACCACGGGGCTGCATTTCGAGGACGTGCGCAAACTGCTCGAAGTGCTGCATGAGCTTGTGGATCAGGGCAATACGGTGGTGGTGATCGAGCACAATCTTGAAGTCATCAAAACCGCCGACTGGATTATTGACCTTGGCCCCGAAGGCGGCGACGGCGGCGGCACTATTGTGGCGGCTGGCACGCCCGAGGACGTGGCGAAAGTCAAAGCCTCTTACACCGGGCAATATTTGAGCGGCATTCTGGGTAAGCGCGCCTTAAACACGGGTAAATCGAAGCCTAAGACGCGGGCGAAACCACCTGCGAAAAAAGCAACCAAAAGAAAGACTGCCCGCAAGCGCGCGAAGGTGGCCTAGTCGGGCGCTGCTTGCGTCAACCGCTTGTAGGGGCCTGCAAACAGCGCCATGAAAAAGGCGGTGCCGAAACAATAGACCAGCACATATCCCACAGCGATCAGTGTACCGATGAAATAGGGCGCAAGCTGCGAGCCGAGGCTGGTCAGTATGCCGAAGATGATCCCCGTCACCATGGAGACCATCATCATGAACACCATGGTAAGGGCGAAGAGAACGAGGTACCCAAGAACAAGAATCCAGGAGAGCGTGCCGCCAATGCCGCGCGTGAGCGACCAGGCGCGCCCGATGGGCACGCCCCCGTCCACGGCGGACGCAGGAAGAGCGATCCCCAGGCGTGCAAACAGCCATATGAAGGCAACGACGGAAACCACGATCAGAAGAAAGACAGCCAGCCCCGCGCCCGCCTCACCCGCCTGATCGCCCACGGTAAATGCAATCGCCAAGGCCATGACCGTCGTTAAAATCATCATGACGATGGCGATGATCAGTGTCAGCGCGAAATAGGTCAGCGCCACATTGGCTTCGCGCGCGCCAAAGCGGATGAAAAAAGGGCCGCCGTAGCGTTCGTCCAGCACCATCATGCGGGCATAGGCAGTCATGGGTATGGCGTAACCGGCAAGGGCTACGACGATTACCCCGAAATAACCGGTGAGCAGCCCGCTCACGCCGATTTCCTCGATAGCGCGCTCGAGTACCGCCGGGTCGATCTCCACATCGCTTGAAGCCGCGCCCGAGGCGACCGCATCATTGATCGAAGTGAAGACCTCCACATAAGCCAGGATGAGCGGCTGCCAGAACACCCAAACAATCGCCGCGACGGCCGAAAGGGTGAGAACAATAGGCAGCCAGCCAACCCGGACAACGGCAAGCAAATTCCCGAAAACAAACTTGGCGGCCTCATCGATGGTCCTGCCGATGCGGATTTCACGGTCGTCCATTGGCCCCTCCTGGCTGATCCTGCCCTGATTTTAAATTTCATCATGATTCCCGGCCATAGTCCGGGGAACGCAGCAGTTTAGTGGATTGTGACACGCCGTCAGGCGTGGCACCATCGCGCTGCTCTCAAAAGTGGAGGTGCAGATATGGCACTAGATGACTTCAGTGAGTTCGATGGCTTGGGCTTGGCGGAGCTCGTCAAAAACAAGGATGTAACGCCGGCGGAACTCACCGAGTGCGCCATCGAACGGATCGAGCGCCATAATCCCAAGCTCAATGGTGTCATCTTCAAGGGCTATGACGATGCCCGCCGCGCTGCCGCCCAGGAGATTCCCGATGGTCCGTTCAAGGGCGTGCCGTTCCTTCTCAAAGACATTCAAGGCGACCGCGAGGGCTGGCCCACTACCTATGGCACCCGGTTTATGCAAGGCATTCCCGCGCTGCAAAACGCAACTCTGGTGAACCGCCAGCTTGCCGCGGGGCTGATCCCCCTGGGCAAGACCAACGTGCCGGAAATCGGCTCCATGCCGGTCACCGAGCCGGTCGCTTATGGCCCGGCGCGCAATCCCTGGAATGTGGACCACACGCCTGGCGGCTCGTCCGGCGGTTCGGCGGCCATGGTGGCGGCGGGCTGCGTGCCCCTGGCCCATGCCAATGACGGGGGCGGGTCGATCCGCATCCCCGCGGCCTCTTGTGGGCTCGTGGGGCTCAAGCCCACCCGCGGCCGGAACCCGGCGGGGCCCATCCTGGGGGATTCCATGAACGGGCTGGCCGAAGAACATGTGGTCAGCCGCACCGTGCGCGATACGGCGGCCATGCTCGATTGCACCGCGGGACCCGAGCCCGGCGATCCCTACTGGGCGCCGCCGCAGGCGGAAAGTTACTTGAAAGAGTGCCAAACCGAACCCGGCGAGCTTCGCGTCGGCTTGCTCACCATAAGTCCGCGTACCGGCGAGAAGGTTCATGCCGATAACGCCTTTGCCGCTGAAGACGTTGCGAGACAGCTCGAAGCGCTTGGTCACAAGGTGGAAGAAGTGACCCTTCCCTTCCTCGATTATCAAATGTTCAGCGATGCCTTCACCGCCATTTGGGCGGCAAGCGCGACGGCGTTACTCGATACGCTCGCCTTCATCACTGGCAGGGAACTGCGCCAGCAGGACTTTGAGCCCATGACCTGGGGGCTTTATGAGCTCGGCAAACAAGTGACTGGCGGGCAGTACCAGCAATCGTTCACGGTGCTGCAGATCGTGGGGCGCGGCTTCGGCGGATTCTTCCAGAACTACCACGTGTTGCTTACGCCCACCCTGGGTGAGCCCGTCGCCAAGGTTGGCGAGTTCAGCACCACCGAAACAGACATCGAAAAGGCCTTCGCGCCGCTGCTCAATTATTTGCCGTTCACGCCGCTCTTCAATGCGACCGGCAATCCTTCCATTTCCCTGCCACTCCATTGGAACGATGCGGGCCTTCCGGTGGGGGTCATGTTCTCCGCCGACATGGGCCGCGAGGACACGCTGCTGCGCCTCGCCGGGCAACTGGAGAAAGCCCGTCCGTGGGCGGATAAACGCCCGCCTGTGTGGGGGTGATAGCTATCTTTCTAGCGATGCCCTAGACTACATAAATCTCAAGGAGGACCTAGGCCCATGGCATTTGCGGAATACGATCAGTTTGACGGTCTCGGCCTTGCCGAGCTAGTGCGCAACAAGGACGTAAGCGCCTCGGAGTTGGCGGAAGAAGCTATTTCGCGCATCGAACGCCACAATCCGGCGCTCAACGCGGTGGTGCACAAGGCTTATGACGAGGCGCAGGAAAGCGCGGCCCGCGCCCTGCCTGACGGGCCCTACACGGGTGTGCCCTTCCTCATCAAGGATCTGGGCCTCAAGGTCAAAGGCATGCCGCGCAGCGACGGCACGCATTTTAAGGACGATGCTCCGGATACGGAAGATGGCCGCCTTACAGCGCTCTACCGCAAGGCGGGGCTTGTGTTCCTCGGCAAAACTAACACGCCGGAGTTCGGCATTACCGGGACCACGGAAAGCGCGCGGCTGGGCCCCTGCCGCAATCCTTGGAATACGGAGCATATTTCCGGCGGCTCGTCCGGCGGAGCGGCGAGCGCTGTGGCGGCGGGGATCGTCCCCCTCGCCCATGCTTCCGACGGGCTAGGCTCGATCCGTATTCCGGCGGCCTGTTGCGGGCTGGTGGGGCTCAAGGTCACCCGCGACCGCAACCCTCAAGGGCCGGACGACGGCGGGCGCTCCATCGGCTTCTCGGTGGACCACGTGGTCAGCCGCACCGTGCGTGACAGCGCCGCCATGCTGGACGCCACCGGCGTCCATGAGGTCGACTCTCCCTACCCCGCGCCCCCGAAGGAGCGCCCCTACATGGAGGAGATTGTGACGCCGCCGGGGGCGCTGCGCATCGGGTTCTATACGGAGACCCCAAGGGGGGATCCCGTCGATCCTCACATCCGCGCCGCCGTGGAAGAAACCGCAAGCCTGCTCGAAGACCTCGGCCACCATGTCGAGGAACGGGGCCTGGGCATCAACTACCGGCACCTTTATGCAGCGCAGCGTGCCGTTTCGGGCGCGAACTTCGTTGCCGGGATGCACGAGCGCATCAAGGAGATGGGCCGTCAGCCGGAAGAACACGAGTTGGAAGCGCTCACCTGGCGCAATTGGAAAGGTGCGGAAGGACGCCTCACTGCCGCCGATGTGGGCCGCGGCCTTCACACCTTGCGGGAGCTGAACCGGCAAATCCTGGCAAACTGGCTCGAGGTGGATGTGATGCTCTGCCCGGTGCTGGGGACCTCGGTTCCCAAAATCGGGTTCTGCGATCCGGTGAACCAGGACCCGCGCACCACCGACGCCCATCAGGCGAAGAGCTTTCCGTTCACGCCGCCTTATAACTTCACCGGCCAGCCCTCGCTCTCGCTGCCGCTGGCGTGGGACGAGGGCGGCCTTCCCATCGGCATGATGTTCACTGGGCGTTACGGCGATGAGGCCACCCTCTTCCGCCTGGCCGCGCAACTCGAAGAGGCGCGTCCCTGGAAAGACAAGCGCCCGCCCGTATGGGGGTAGAACGGCTGGATTGCTTGCGAGGCCTGAACTAGTTTTGCGCCCATGAGCATCAAACCTATCCACATCATCGGCGGTGGGCTGGCCGGGTCCGAGGCGGCGTGGCAAGCGGCGAGGGCTGGCGTGCCCGTGGTACTTCATGAGATGCGCCCGATGCGCGGCACCGATGCGCACAAGACGGACGGCCTTGCCGAGCTTGTCTGCTCAAACTCGTTCCGTTCCGATGATTGGGAACAAAATGCCGTTGGCTTGTTGCACGAGGAGATGCGCCGCTGTGGCTCGCTCATCATGCGCGCGGGCGATGCGCACCAGGTGCCTGCGGGTGGGGCGCTGGCTGTCGATCGCGACGGGTTCTCCGAAGCCGTGACCGCCACTCTCGAAAACGAGCCCCTGGTCACCATAGAGCGCGGCGAGGTGGCCGAACTTCCCTCCGCCGATTGGGACAGCGTGATCGTCGCCACAGGCCCGCTCACCTCCCCCGCCTTGGCCGAGGCCATCGGCGCGCTGACCGGCGAGGAGGAGCTTTCGTTTTTCGACGCCATCGCCCCCATCGTCTATGCTGACACAGTAAACATGGGGACCGCTTGGCGCCAATCCCGCTACGACAAACCCGGTCCCGCGGGCGAGAGCGATGCCTATATCAACTGCCCCCTGACCCGCGAGCAGTACGGGGCCTTCATCGATGCCCTGCTGGCGGGCGGGAAAACCGACTTTAAGGAATGGGAAGGTACGCCTTACTTCGAGGGCTGCCTGCCCATCGAAGTGATGGCCGAACGGGGCCGCGAGACCCTGCGCCACGGGCCCATGAAGCCGGTGGGCCTCACCAATGCGCATAAGCCCGATGAAAAACCATGGGCCGTGGTGCAGCTACGCCAGGACAATGCGCTCGGCACCCTGTTCAACATGGTGGGCTTTCAGACCAAGCTGCGGCACGGCGAGCAGACCCGCATCTTTCGCATGATCCCTGGTCTTGAGGATGCCGGCTTCGCGCGGCTGGGCGGGCTGCACCGCAATACGTTTCTCAACTCGCCCAGGCTGCTCGATGCGGGGCTGCGCCTTAAAGCCGATTCGCGCCTTAGATTCGCCGGCCAGATAACGGGCGTTGAAGGCTATGTGGAAAGTGCGGCCATGGGGCTTCTGGCGGGGCGGTTCGCGGCGGCGGAGCGGCTGGGCAAGCACGCGGTTACGCCGCCCCCCACAACGGCTATGGGCGCGCTCGTCGCGCACATCACCGGCGGGCACCTTTTAGAAGGCAAGCGGTCGTTCCAACCCATGAATGTCAATTTCGGACTGTTTCCCGAGATCGAAACGCCGCGCACGGAAAGCGGCAAGCGTCTCAAAGGTAAGGAAAAAGGCCGCGCGCGCAAAAGAGCCATCGCCATGCGCGCCCTTACCGATCTGGAGAGTTGGCTAGGCTCCGCCCGCGCCGCCGCCGAGTAAGCTCAAGGCGTCGCGGCGGCTTCACCCCCTTCGGTCCAGTCCCGCTTGACCCCCAGCATCATGAGAATGGGCGAAGCGACAAAGATCGACGAGTAGGTGCCGATCACCACGCCCCAGATCATCGCAAAGGTAAACCCGCGGATCACTTCACCGCCAAAGGTATAAAGCGCCCCGAGCGCGAGGAGCGTTGTGAGTGAGGTCATAACCGTGCGCGACAGGGTATCGTTGATGGATTGATCCAGCAGTTCTTGAATGGGCATGCGCTTGTACTTGCGCAGGTTCTCACGGATGCGGTCGAAAACCACCACCGTGTCATTGAGCGAGTAACCGACAATAGTCAGCAGCGCTGCGATGATGGAAAGATTGAACTCTAGCCTTAGAAGCGAAAAGACACCGATGGTCAGTACCACGTCGTGGACCAGCGCAGCGACCGCGCCCACCGCAAACTGCCATTCGAAACGAAACCAGATGTAAAGCAAGACCAGGATCACCGCGCCGATGACCGCGATGGTACTGGCCCGCACAAGCTCGCCACTGACTTTCGGGCCGACCACTTCGGTACGCTCAAACTCAATTCCCGGAAAGGCCTCGGCAAGGGCATTGCGCGCTTCGGTGAGCGCTGCCTGCTGCGCAAGCTCCACCTCACGCTCGCCGCCGGTGGCCGATTGCGCTTCGATGACGATCAGAACATCTTCCGGCGTGCCAAACTCCTGAATGCTGTTGTCGCCGAGGCCAAGCGCGCCCACTACGTCCCGGTAGGCATCGATGGGAACTGCTTCTTCAACGCTCGTTTGTATGAGGATCCCGCCGCGGAAATCGATCCCGTAGTTGAGCCCCGCAAGAAAAAAGAGCACGAGCGAGGCGACCATAAGCACGCCCGAGCCGTTCAAGCTAAAGAGCCGGAACCTTAGGAACCGGAAGTCGGTCTTTTTCGGGACGAGGCGTAACAACATTGATCTTTCCCCTTCCCTATATGGGCAGCCGTTCGGGCCGGCGCGCGCGCAGCCACGTGGCGACGATAAGGCGTGTGAACGTCACTGCCGTAAACACCGAGGTCACGATGCCGATGCCGAGAGTGACCGAAAACCCGCGAACGGGCCCCGCGCCAAACCAGAACAGGATCACCGCGGCGATCAGCGTGGTGATATTGGCGTCGAGAATGGTGCCCATAGCGCGGGAATAACCCGTATCTACAGCGTTGATGGGCGTCTTGCCGCTGCGCATTTCCTCGCGGATGCGCTCGAAGATGAGCACGTTCGCATCCACCGCCATACCGACGGTGAGAATGATCCCGGCAATCCCGGGCAAGGTCAGCGTTGCCTGAAGAAGCGACAGCGCCCCCATAATGAGCACCAAGTTCACGAACAGCGCGATGTTCGCGAAAATTCCGAAAATCCCGTAGCTCGCGATCATGAACAAAAGTACCAGGACTAGTCCGATGATAGCCGCCATCTGCCCCGCGTCGATGGAGTCCTGGCCGAGTCCCGGGCCCACCGTGCGTTCCTGAATGACGGTCAAGGGCGCGGGCAGTGCCCCAGCTCGCAACAAGATCGCAAGGTCATTTGCGGTCTCGGGCGTGAAGCGCCCACTGATTTGCGCATTGCCGCTGGGGATCGCCTCGCGGATAACCGGCGCTGTGATAATGAGATCGTCAAGCACGATGGCAAACCGGAGGCCCACATTTTCGCGGGTGATCCGCGCAAAGGCCTGGGCGCCGCGGGTATCAAACCGGATCGAAACAACCGGTTCGCCGCTTTGCGGATCGAAGGTGGGTTGGGCATTGACCAACCGTTCCCCATCGATGAGCGCACGCCTGCGCACAAGCACATAGGGCTCGCCCGCATCGCTGGACGGCAAAACCTCCGAGCCTGGAGGAACCGATCCGGCAAGCGCTTCAGCAATGGCGACGCTCGCGTCATGCATACGAAATTCCATATGCGCGGTCGTGCCGACAATGTCCTTGATGCGCTGGGGATCGCTCTCCCCTGGCACCTGTACAATGATGCGGTTGCGCCCCTGACGCTGAATCGAGGGCTCGCGCGTGCCAAGCTCGTCGATACGGCGGCGGACGATCTCGATCGACTGCGTGACCGCCTGCCCCACCAGTTGATCAAGCGCCTCTTCGGTCAGGACCACGGTGATAAGGCCATCATCGGTGGATGACACCGCGATGTCGTCCACCGATCCGGCAAAGCCGACGCCGGTGACCGGTGTCGCCAGTTCCTCTATCAGCGACACCGCCTGGGTGAGCTGGGCAAGATCACGAATGCGCACTTGGAACCGCTCATCAACCACACCAATCCCGGTATATCCGATGTTGTTGTTACGCAATTGCTGACGCACGTCGTCTTCGACGATCTCAAGGCGGTTGATGACAATCTCGCTGGCTTCGACTTCCCAGAGAAGGTGCACGCCCCCTTGAAGGTCGAGCCCGAGATTGAGGGTCTGCCCCATCCAGCCCGGCAACCTGTCCCTGAGATCAGCCGGCATCACGTTCGGCGAGGCGAACGTAATACCAACGAGGCAAATGCCGAGAACGAGAACAGTTTTCCAAGTCTGGAAGTAGAGCATGCGGTTTATTCCAAATACGCGGGCGCGGGTCAGTCGTTGGCGGGCTTGGGCGGCGTTGCGGCAGACGGCTCGCCCTTGGTGCGTACGTCGGTCACCGTATGCTTGACGATGCGGACGCGCACGCCTTCGGCAATCTCGACCATGGCTTCATGATCGTCGATCACCTTGGTCACCTTGCCGATGACCCCGCCCGCGGTCACCACCGTGTCGCCGCGACGGATGGCGGCGACCATTTCCTGATGCTCGCGCAAACGCTTTTGCTGGGGGCGGATCATGAAGAAATACATGATGCCGAACAGGGCGGCGATCATGATGAAGAAGGATAGGTTTTCGCTCATTTACGGCTCAGTCCAATGGTTCGGCCCCGCCGCGCCGGGGGCGGGCCAGGGAGGATTTGGCGCGGACTATAGCCACGCTTGGCCCCAATGCAAACGGGACCCTTGTGAGAAGATTAGGTAGGTAGCCGGAAGCCTTGGTTCTAGCCCTTGAAGCTCTAGACCCCGGCGAGGAATTGGGCCGGGTTGACCGCCTGGGTGTCGCGGCGGACCTCGAAATGGACCTGAGGTTCGGTCACACGGCCCGTGCGCCCGGAAAGCGCGATAATCTCCCCCCGGTCCACCACGTGGCCTTGGGGGACGTTGAGCCGTGAATTGTGGGCGTAGGCAGTGACGTAACCGTTATCGTGGCGGATCAGGATCAGCTTGCCGTAGCCGGGCACTTCGTTGCCCGCATAAATCACAACGCCACTATCGGCCGCCCGCACGGGCGTGCCTTCGGGAACGGCGATGTTGATGCCGTCATTGTGCTGGCCCCCACCCTTGGGCCCGAAGTCCGAAACGATGGGACCGTCCACCGGCCACATGAAACCCCGCCCGGAACGCGGCGGCGGGGCAAGGTCGCGGGCGCTGACCGCGCTCGCGGGAACCGGCGAAACGCGCCTTGTCGCGGGCGCGGTGCGCTCGGCCCGGGGCCGCGCGGCGGCGCGGCGGCTTGAACGCGAGGTGTCGTTCAAGGCCATGCGGGTTGAAGCACTTGCACGGCCGGGCGATGCCGACCAGGGCAGCACCAGCTCCTGCCCCGCATAAATCCGGTCGGGACGGCGGATATTGTTCGACCGCGCCAGCGCGCGCATCTCAATGTCATAGCGCGCAGCAATTACCGAAAGGGACTCGCCCCGGCGCACCGTGTGAGTAGGCGCGCCCGGAATGGTGAGGCCCTGTCCCGCATAAATCGTGAAAGGCGCGCGAATGCCGTTGGCTTGAGCAAGATCGCGGGTAGGAACGCCATGGCGCAGGGCAATCTCAGAAAGTGTGTCACCCCGGCGCACGGTCACTTGGTAAGGCCTGTTGCCTGCTTCGGCGCGACCGCCACGGTTTTCAAAGATGAAATGGCCGTTGCCGTGATAGACCGGCGCAAACGGCACGCGCCCGCAAGACGCAAGCATCATTGCGAGGACGGCAATCGTGCCGGCTTTTAGAACCACATGCAGCGAACTCCGGATCTGCTGCGACATCTTCCTACCTGCCTTTTCAAAACGCGAATAAAACGCGCCCCGCTCTTGTGGCCCAGCGGAAGATCAGATGTCCTTCGGCACCCCCTCGACCAAAGGAACGAAGCGCACCGGCAAGAGCTCTTCGCAATCGACGCCTTTTTCGGTCTTTTGCACGCGATAGAGCTTCTGATCCCTGGTGGACCGCCCGATAGGAATAATCATCCAACCGTCAATTTTCAGTTGATCGATCAGCGCATCGGGCAAGGTTTCTGCGGCAGCCGTTACAATAATGCGGTCAAAGGGCGCCTGCTCGGGCCATCCCTTTGATCCATCGCCACTTTTCGCCGTGATATTGGTGAGATTAAGTTCGCGAAAACGTTCTTCCGCATCGCGCAACAGCGTCCGATATCTTTCTATTGTGTAAACGCGGCGGCATAAATGCGCGAGAACTGCCGCCTGATAGCCGGACCCCGTGCCCACTTCGAGGACTTTCATGCGGGGGCCCACGTCCAGCGCCTCGGTCATGTAGGCGACGACATAGGGCTGGCTGATGGTCTGGCCGCATTCAATGGGAAGCGCGTGGTCCTCATAGGCCTGCGCTTTGAAGGAGGGTTCGACGAATTGCGCGCGCGGCACCCGCTCAATGGCCGACAGCACCCGCGCATCGGTGATGCCCTGCCGCCGCAGCGCCATGATCAACTCGATTTTACGCGTGTCCGTCTCTTCGCCCGCGGGGGTCACGACCGGTTGGTGCCTCCTTCATGAGGTTTGTCCGCCGCCATGGCTTCCGCAAGCGCTTCACCCGTGCCGGGCTCGGTCAAGTTCATATGCAAGGGCGTGACGGAGATGCGCCCGTGCCAAAGGGCATGACGGTCCGTGCCCGGTTCAGGCGCAAACACTTCGGGCGGTTGAAACCCGAACCAGTAATAGGGAATGCCGCGCCCGTCCTCGCGCTCAATAATTCTAAGCGCCGAGGCATCCCGTTTGCCTTGCCGGGTAACCTCGACGCCGGTCACTTCAGCCGGTTCGCGGTCGGGGAAATTGACATTGAGCAGCACATGGTCCGGCCAGCCCACATCCCAGAGCCGTGCGATCAAATCAGCCCCGTGAGTTTCGGCGGTTTCCCATGGGGGGAGTTTGCGGTGTTCCCAACCGTAAGTTTGGCTCAAGGCGATCGAGGGCACGCCCATTACCGTTCCTTCCATGGCGCCCGCGACCGTGCCGGAATAGGTGATGTCATCGGCAACATTGGCGCCACGGTTTACGCCGGAAAGAACAAGCGCGGGCTTGCCGTCCTTGAGCAGGTGATGAATGGCCATCACCACGCAATCGGTCGGCGTTCCCACCACCGAGAACCGGCGGGGCCCATATTCGCGCACGCGCAAGGGCTCGTGCAAGGTGAGCGAATGCGACGCCCCACTCTGTTCGCTGTCGGGCGCGACGACCCAGACGTCATCGGAAAGCCTGGAGGCAATCGCTTCCAAAATGCTGAGCCCCGGCGCGTGAATACCGTCATCATTGGTGAGAAGAATACGCACGCCGTCGAGAGGCTTCATGGTTTAACTTTCTTTGGATAGGGTCTTGTGCCCACCCATGTAGGGCTGCAGCGCGTTGGGCACAGCAACACTTCCGTCCGCCTGCTGATAGTTTTCAAGGATCGCAACAATCGTGCGGCCGATGGCAAGACCTGAGCCGTTCAGCGTGTGCACAAAGTGCGTCTTCTTTTCACCTTCCGGACGGTAGCGCGCGTTCATACGCCTCGCCTGGAAATCACCGCACAGGGAACAGCTCGAAATCTCGCGGTATGTGTCCTGCCCCGGCAGCCAAACTTCGATGTCATAGGTCTTCTGGGCGGCAAAGCCCATATCGCCAGTCGAGAGGGTCATGACACGGTAAGGCAGCTCAAGCCGTTTCAGCACCTCTTCGGCGGCGCTCAGCATCCGTTCAAGCTCATCTTTTGACGCTTCGCGGGTAGTGACTGAAACAAGTTCGACTTTCGAGAACTGGTGTTGACGGATCATGCCGCGCGTGTCTTTGCCCGCGGACCCGGCTTCCGACCGGAAGCACGGCGAATAGGCGGTGAAGCGCTTGGGCAGTTCTTCCTCGCTCAGAATGCTTTCGCGGACGAGATTTGTGAGCGGCACTTCCGCCGTGGGGATGAGCCAGAACCCATTCTCGGTACGGAAGGAGTCTTCCCCGAATTTCGGTAATTGCGCCGTGCCATACATCACGTGATCCCTCACGAGGTATGGCGGGACAGTTTCCTCATACCCGAACTCGCCCGTATGGATATCGAGCATGAAGCTTGCCAGCGCCCGCTCCATGCGGGCCAGGGGGCCTTTGAGCGCCACGAACCGTGAGCCAGACAGTTTGGCGGCGGTCTCAAAGTCCATAAGCCCCAAGTCTTCGCCTATGTCGAAATGCTCTTTGGGCGCGAAGTTGAACTTGCGCGGCTCGCCGTGGGTGTGATGCAGCTCGTTGGCGGTCTCATCCTCGCCCAGGGGCACATCGGCCAAGGGAATATTCGGGATGCCCGCAAGAAGGTCCCTCAGTTCCTCGTCAAGCGCGCGCTCGCGGTCTTCGCCCTTTTGAAGCTCGTCCTTGAGGGTGGCCACTTCGTCGATGAGACGTTGAGCCCCGGCATTGTCGCCACTCGCCTTGGCGCTCCCGATTTGTTTCGAAGCGTCGTTGCGCCGGGTTTGGATTTCCTGCACCCGGCCGATCAGCGCGCGGCGTTCTTCGTCAAGGGCGAGAATTTGTTTGGCACAGGGCTCGACGCCCCGCTTGGCAAGGCCGCTATCGAATAATTCGGGGTCGTCCCGGATGGCCTTGATGTCAAACATGACGCCCGGTCCTTCGACTCAAGAGTTGTCAGATTTTGGCCCTCTATAGACGAGGGGCGAACTAGGGTCCAGCACCGGCCTCTGGGCTCTCACTTGTGCGCCGCCGTTCGATCGCAGCCACTGCTAAAATGGAAATCTCGTAGAGCAGCATGACGGGCAAGGCGAGGCCGATCTGGCTGATCACGTCCGGCGGCGTGAGAAACGCGGCAACAAGGAACACACCGACCACCGCATACTTGCGCCCCTTGCGCAGCATGTCCGCCGTGACGATCCCCACACGGCCCAAAAGTGTCAGCAGAACAGGCAGTTGAAAGGAAACCCCAAAGGCGAACATCAACGTCATGACCAGGGAGAGATATTCGCTGACCCTTGTTTCAAGCTCAATGGGAAGGCCGCCCTCGCCGCCGGGGGTCTCGAACCCGAGAAAGAACTGGAAGACGAGCGGCATTACCAGGTAGTAGACAAGCGAAACCCCTGCAACGAACAGGATTGGCGTCGCCAGGAGGAACGGCAGGAAGGCGCGCTTTTCGTTCTTGTAGAGCCCCGGCGCGACGAAGGCCCAAATTTCTACCGCTACCCATGGGAACGAGACGCACAAGGCGCCAAAGGCGGAAACCCGCAAATAGGTTATGAACGTTTCCTGAGGTGCGGTGAAAATAAGCCGCCGCCCTTCCGCATCACCGAAGGCTTGCGCTAGCGGCTGCACCAGGAACTCGTAGATGTGTTCGGCAAAAATGTAGCAGAGAATAAACGCCACCACGAAGGCAAGGACCGAGCGGACGAGCCTGATACGCAGCTCGCTCAGGTGATCGAGCAGCGGCGCGCGGCTGGCTTCCATATGCGGCTCGCTCACTCGCCCGCTCCCTTTCCTTCGCTGGGACCTTCACCGATGGCTTTCCCGGGCGTTTCCTCCTTGTGCGGCAGCGGGCTCGTAATGGACCGCTTCATCTCGTCCGCTTCCTGGCGGATGGCGGTGACGTCTTTCTTGAGGTCTTCGAGATCGGCTTCCTTCACCACGGCGTCGAGATTGTGCTGAAACTCTGTCGCCATGACGCGGACCCGGCGGACCCATTCGCCCATCCTGCGCATCAGTCGTGGCAAATCCCGCGGTCCCACCACGAGAAACGCCACCAGAATGACGATAAGAAGTTCAACTGATCCGATTGTGGGCATTCTCTTGTGCCGCCCTACCCGCCCTAGGACGTGCGGGTTTCGTCCCGGCTGGATTGCTCTTCGCGCGAGGTCTCGTCCTTGATTTCTTGCGGGGGCGAGGTCTCGCTCTCTTCGTCTTGCCCGCTGAGCCCCTGGCGGAAGCTGCGGATGCCTTTAGCGACATCGCCCATGAGTTCCGAGATTTTCCCGCGCCCGAAAAGCAGGATCACCAAGACGAGGACGAGCAGGAGCTGTGCCCAACCGGGGATACCCATAGCGTGCCCTTTCGTTTCAGTTCCTCAAATGCCGGCGCCGCTGGCTTAAGCGGGAGTCTGGCAGACGCGGCGTTAGACTGCAAATGGCCGCTCGTCAGACGTCCTTGGCGCCCTCTTCATCCGCCTCGTGCAGGTCCGCCGCCGCCTCGGCCTCAATCTCGGTCAGAAGGTCCGGGCGGTCTTCTTCCTCATAAGGGTCTTCTTCTTCCGACAGCTCATCGCTCGGGCCCGGCACCGCGAAACTGGGCGGCAGGTTGGCTTCAAGCAGCCCCGCGGCCTTCAAATCGTCGAGACCGGGAAGGTCGCTCACATTCTCAAGGCCGAAATGTTCGAGGAACGTCTCCGAGGTCCCATAGGTAATGGGGCGCCCCGGCGTGCGCTTGCGGCCCCGCAAACGGATCCAGCCCACTTCGAGCAGCAAATCGAGCGTTCCCTTGCTGACGGTCACGCCGCGAATTTCTTCAATCTCCGCCCGCGTTGCCGGCTGGTGATACGCGATAATGGCAAGGGTTTCGATCGCGGCCTTGGAAAGCCGCTTGGGTTCCACAGCCTCTTTTTGGAAAAGGTAGTTGAGATCGGACGCCGTGCGGAACACCCACTTGTCCGCCACCTTGTCGAGAACGACGCCGCGCTTTTCATAAAGCTCCTGCAGTTGACCGATCAGCGCACCCACGTCCACACCCTTGGGCATGCGTTCGGCGAGGTCCTTGTCGGAAAGCGGCTTTGTCGAGGCGAACAGCATCGCTTCGAGCATACGCAGGTGCTGCAGCCCGCTTTGGGGCAGTTGCGTTACGTTTGAAGCTGCCTCTTCGGCGCCCGTTTTTTCGTCCGGTTCGTCGCTCATCACGTCTACGTTGCTAGCTTCCGCGTCCATCGTCGCTTTCCTCTACATCATTAGCCGCTTTTAACCCCCGCCGTCTCACAAAAATGGGGCCAAAGCGGTCGAGCTGGCGCACTTCCATTACCCCATCGCGCACAAGCTCCAAGGTTGCGGCGAACGTGCTCGCTAGACCCGACTTGTGCCCGGCATTCGCCCGTGGGGGGAGCAGCAGATCGAGACTGCTCCAATCGGGAATCTTGCCCAGCATGGATTCAATGCGGTGACGCGCATCTTCAATGGCCCAAACCGGTGGCCGTTCGATCTTGTAGTCACGTGGCAAGGTTCGGATGCGTTGTTGAGAATATGCTTTAAGAAGATCGACGAGGTTGTCTTCGTAAGCTGGCGTTTTAATCACTTTGAGTTGCTGCGGCTGCCCGCGCCGGAAAACATCCCGGTCGAGCCGATCCCGCGCCATAAGCCGCGCCGCCACGGTGCGCATCCCCTCAAGCCGCTGCAGTTGGAAGGCAAGCCGCGCCGCCATCTCTTCCGCCGAGACACCGTCTTCTTCTTCCTCCTCGGGCGGCAAAAGAAGTTTCGATTTGAGATAGGTGAGCCACGCCGCCATCACGAGATAGTCGGCAGCCAGTTCAAGGCGCAGACGGCGTGCCTCGCTTACGAACGCAAGGTATTGCTCCACCAGTTGAAGAATGGAGATCTTGGCGAGGTCGACCTTCTGCGATTGGGCGAGCGCCAGCAGCACATCGAGCGGGCCTTCAAACCCCTCGATGTTGATGATCAGGCCCCCGGCGTCCACCTCTGCCGGCGCGGTCCTGACGGGCGCATCAAAGTCCTCGCTCATCCTGTCTCCAACGTAATCCCCATACCCTTCAGGCGCTTGATCGCCTTTTCCGGGTCCACTTCTTCCCGCGGCCGCCCTTCAAGAAACGTGGCGGCTCGTTCGGCACGCCGAAGCGCCGGGCCCGTCAGTCCGGGCGCCGCGCGTGCAACCGATTCCATCTCCTCCATCTTGCCATTGCAATGAAGGATCATGTCGCAGCCAGCCTGAAGCGATTCGCGCGCGCGGTCTTCAATGGATCCGCCAAGGGCCTCCATGGAAAGATCGTCCGTCATGAGCAGGCCGTCAAACCCAATCTCTCCCCGAATGACCTCGCTTACGGCCTTTTCCGAGGTTGTAGCGGGCTTTTCAGGGTCGATAGCCGGGTAAAGCAAATGGGCGGTCATGGCCATGGGAAGGTCCGCGAGCGCCTTGAACGGTGCGAAATCGGCGGCGCACAGGGTTTCCAAATCCGCCTCCGCCACGGGCAATTCCAAATGACTGTCCACCCGCGCGCGGCCATGACCCGGAATGTGCTTGATGATGGGAAGCACCCCGCCCGCCATGAGCCCCTCGGCCACCGCGCAGCCAATGCGGGTGACGGTTTCAGGATCGCTTCCGTAGGCCCGATCACCGATTACGTCATGGGTTGAAGGCTGGCGCACATCGAGAATGGGAAGGCAGTTCACATTGATGCCGACCGCAACAAGCTCCGCGGCAATGAGCTGCATGGTGAGCTTCGCCGCCGCCTCGGCCTTTTCCATATCGTCGGTGGCGAGCCTTGCGAACGCTTCGCCCGGCGGATAGGCACGCCAATACGGCGGCTTGAGGCGCGCGACACGGCCCCCTTCCTGGTCTATGAGGACAGGTGCATCGGCACGTCCGACGCTTTCGCGGAACTCACTGGTGAGCGCGCGCAACTGATCGGGGCTTTCGCAATTGCGCTGAAAGACGATGAAACCCCAAGGCCGGGCCTCGCGGAAAAAGGCCTTCTCCGCATCACTGAGGCGGGGTCCCAGACAGCCGAAAATGGCAGCTCGCATGGCCCTGCCCTTCTGCGCTCGATGATGTGCCGCTATTCCGATGTCACCAGGCAGTCCTGGCCCGCGTCCTTGAGCTCGTTGCAGACCCGGGTCGCGTCGTCCTGGCTCGCGAAAAAGCCGATGCGCAAGCGATACCAGGTGCCCCGCTCCCCAAGATCCACCGCGCGCACGTCTTGCGCATATCCCGCAACGATATCGACGTATCGGTTCTGCAAGGTTTGCCACACGGCATCGGCATTGGCGCGCTCGGGCACGCTCGCCACTTGCACCAGGTAGATCGGCGTAGGCGCCACATTGGCCGGGCGGGCCGCGACCGTTTCCTCAACCGGCCCCAGCGCGGGGGGACCTTGAGGTGTGTCTTGCACGGCTGGGCCGGTACTGGGCGGCGGGACAGTCATAAGTCCCGCGGTTTCCACTTCCGCTGGCTCATCCTCGACCACCGGCTCGGAAACAGCCTCTTGCTCCAAAGCTGCCTGCGCGGCCGGCTCATCGGCAAGGCCTATGCCCGCTGGCGGCCCCGCAGTTGCTGCGTCCGATCCCGCAACGGCAATGCCTTCGGAAGGCGCCGGTACGATGAGCGGGCTATCGGCGTTCGGGTCCGTGGGCTCGGACGCGGAGGACGCACGCAGATCGGGGGAGCTTTGGCTTGTGGTGAGGCTCGGCGGGGGAACCTCAAGCGGTTCTTCCCGTGACGAGGTGACAGCTGCAACCTCCTCGGCCGGAGCGGCGCCGGCAAGAACCTCGTCGGCCAGCGTTTCCACCGGCTCCGCCATGCCTTGTGGATTTTCAGGTTCGACCTTTATGGGATCAGCGGAGGCCGTGATGATGGGCGGTGAAGACATCTGCCCCTGGCGCAGCCCTTGCTGATAGGCAAGCCAAACGATGCCCACGAATGCCGCCAGCACGATGACCGCGAAAATCGCGAACACCGGCCCGCGGCCAAAGCCTTCTTCGTCATCGTATTCGTCGTAAAGATCGTCGTCGTTGGACGGAGTCTGATAGACCGCCCGCTCGATATCGTAATCGGTACTAGTCATCCACCTCTCCCGGCCCCGGGGGTATTGCCCAGGGCCGACTCGCCAATGTGACGATGAGTTTACGTCTTCCGCTTGTAAAGGGGCAAATGTTGGGCAGGTACAGACCCCGAATCAGACCGAGGGCCCGGCACCAAACAGCCGTTTGTGCTCAAGCAGTGCGTAGCGGTCGGTCATACCGGCGATATAGTCGCACACGACCCGCGCAGTCTGTGCCGACCCCGCCCCCCCGCAGAGGGTCTGCCATTCGGCGGGAAGGACGCCGGGTTCCGAGAGAAACAGCCCGAACAGCTCGGATACCACCCGCTTGGCCTTGCTGATCGAGCGGTTGACCCGGTAGTGGCGGTACATGTTGGCGAACAAGAACGCGCGGAGTTCCTTATCCGCCTTTTTGAGATCGTCCGAGAAAGCCACCAGCGGACAGCCAATTTCGCGAACGTCATCCACCGTCTCAGGGCGCACTTCGCCGATGCGGCGGCCCGTTTCCGCAAGTAGGTCATTGATCATGAAAGTAATCAGCCGCCGGATGGTCTCATGCCGCAACCGCTTGCCAGTGAGGTCCGGGTATTTCGATTTGACCTCTTTTGCCAGATCGCAGATCAGCGGCAGCGCCTCGATGTCTTCATAAGTGAAAAGCCCCGCGCGCAAACCATCATCAAGGTCGTGATTGTTGTAAGCGATGTCATCGGAAAGCGCCGCCACTTGCGCTTCAACCGATGCGTAAGTTCCAAGCTCAAGATCCCATTTGGCATTAAATCCAAGGATGGCATCGGGAACGGGTTCAAATGCGCTGCCAGATAGCAGCGGTCCGTTGTGCTTGACGATCCCTTCAAGCGCCTCCCACGTGAGATTCAAGCCATCGAAGGCCGCGTACCGCTGTTCCAGTTCGGTAACATGGCGCAAGGCAAAGGCGTTGTGATCAAAGCCGCCGAACTGCGCCATGCACTCCTCCAGCGTTTCCTCCCCCGCATGGCCGAAAGGCGGATGGCCAAGGTCATGGGCGAGCGCAAGGGCTTCGGCCAGGTCCTCGTCGATGCGTAAGGCCCGCGCGATGGACCGGGCGATCTGCGCCACTTCCAGTGAATGGGTCAGCCGGGTCCTGAAGTAGTCGCCCTCGTGATAGACGAACACTTGCGTCTTGTGCATGAGACGCCGGAAGACCGACGAGTGAATGATCCTGTCCCGGTCCCTCTGGAAGCAGCTTCGGGTGGGACTTTCGTCTTCGGCGTGGAGCCGCCCCCGGCTCTCATCAGGCCGGCAGGCAAAAGGGGCATAGGCCGCCGCGCCCACAAGTTCAGGTTTGTCCATGGCGCGCTTTTACCACTTCCCACACGCAATCGCATTAGGTGGTTTGAAATCCGCGCCGCCTACCCTATCTTTGGCGGGAGTGAAGGAAAAACCCATGGCCGAGATTCTCGAAACCCCGGTGACGCTTTCAAGGCGCGCCGCCGCGCAAATCCTCAAGGTGCTCGAAAGTGAGGCGCCCGGCACCGTTTTGCGCATCGGCGTCATTGGCGGCGGCTGCTCGGGGTTTCAGTACACCTTTAATCTGGACGAAGGGGCCCCCGCCGAAGACGATCTTGTGCTCGAACGGGACGGCGCGACCGTCTGGATCGACGCCATGTCGCTGGAATTCCTGGCGGGCTCGGAAATCGATTATGTTGACGAGCTGATCGGCGCGTCATTTCAGATCAAGAATCCCAACGCCCAGAGCGCATGCGGCTGCGGCACCTCCTTCGCGGTTTAATCTTCCCCGAAAATCGTGATACGGCTCTTCCCCTCGCTGACGGGGAGACATGCCTTTGAAAATCGCAACCTGGAACGTCAATTCCATCAAGGCGCGCGCCGAGCACGTGGCCACGTGGCTCAAGGAAGCCGAGCCCGACGTGGTCTGCCTGCAAGAACTCAAGTGCGTTGACGAGAACTTCCCCGCGGCGGCGTTCGAGGAGCTTGGCTACAACGTCGCCGTTCATGGTCAGAAGACCTATAACGGCGTGGCGATCCTCTCGCGTCTGCCCCTCGAAGACGTGAGCCCTCGCCTGCCCGGTGACAAGTCGGACGAACAGGCGCGGTATCTGGAAGCAGTTGTGTCAACGACAAACGGCGCGGTCCGGGTCGCGTCGATTTATTTGCCCAATGGCAACCCCGCGCCCGGCGAGAAATACGACTACAAGCTGAAATGGATGGCGCGCCTCGGCAAGCACGCCGAGAAGCTCCTGGCCTATGAAGAACCGCTCGTCCTCGCCGGTGACTTTAACGTCATTCCGTCTCCGGATGATGTTCACGATGCCAAGGCCTGGGCGGACGATGCGCTGTTTCTTCCTGAAACAAGAGCCGCGTTTCAGGACCTCGTCTATCGCGGGTTTACCGATGCCTTCCGCACGGCCCACGCCGAGCCACACCGCTACACCTTTTGGGACTATCAGCGCGGCGCCTGGCAAAAGGACCACGGCATCCGGATCGATCACCTGCTGCTCTCGCCGCAAGCCGCAGACCGTCTGCAAGCCTGCGATATCGACAAGCACGTACGCGGATGGGAGCGGCCTTCCGACCACGTTCCGGTTTGGATTGAACTCGGTGTCTAGTTGGCCCGTTCGGCGATCCAGGCAAGCGCCGCCTGCTGCGCGTCCACGGCGGTCTCGGGCGAGACTTGCGAGACATAGTCGTCATAGAGCGCCGCGACCGCATCGCGCAGCGTTGTGGGCACGCCATCATCGTCAGCGCCGATCTCCGCATCGAGTGGATAGACACGGTTTGACCAATAAGGCTCGCTTCTTGAGCGTGCGACCTCGCGCGCAACGCCAATCCACATAAGCCCTGCTTGCTGGTCCTGCGGGGCGCCGATGCCGTGGAAGTAGAATTGCCCAAGCCGCATCTGCGCAAACACGATGCCCTGACTCGCCGCAACCCCATACCATTCGAAAGCATGAGGCTCGCTTTTTATGACTTCGTTCGGTACCCCCTCCGCAAAGAGGTTGGCAAGCTCCACTATTGCCACTGCGTGCCCTGCTTCGGCTGCGTCATAAAGCAATTCAACAGCGCGGTGATAATCCTGCTCCACGCCGCGGCCCTGGATATGAAGAAGCCCCAAACTGACCTGGGCTTCGGCGTGACCCTGATCCACCGCCATTTGATAGTAGATCGCCGCCAAGGTGGGATCGGGATAACCGACACCCAATCCGTCGACAAACATGTTGCCAACATACCAGGCAGCATCCGCATCGCCGGCAGCAGCTTCGTCTTGCCAAAGCTCCACCGCGCGCGTGAAGTCGCCATTGGCATAGGCTTGCTGCGCCTCGGCCATATCGGCGCGCGCCGCAGGCGCTCCAAACAGAAGACATGCCGCGAGCGCGGCGATGACAAAGCTACGCATGATCAATCATCTCCAGAGGCCCCGCCTGGGAGATTAGCACAAAGAGCCGAGAAAGATCACGCCGCGCCTTTAAGGCGGTTCAGCGCATCTTCCAGCTTGGCGGCGAGGGCTTCGGCCTCCGAGCGGCGGGCGCGCTGCTCCTCGATCACATGTTCGGGAGCCTTGGAAAGGAATTGCGCGTTGGAGAGCTTACCGTCGATCTTTTTGATCTCGCCTTGGGTCTTACCAAGTTCCTTTTCCAGACGGACGCATTCCTGATCGAGATCGATCACGTCCGCGAGCGGCAGAATCGCCAGCACATCGCCCAACACGATCTGCACTGCTTTTTCGGGGATCGCCGCTGTCTCCGTTATGGAGGAAACGCGGGCCAGCACCTCAATGAGAGATTCGTGCATCTCAAGCCGCCGCCGCACTGCGTCGTCCGCGCCTTTGATGAGAAGCGGCACTTTCGAGGCCGCGGGAACATTCATCTCCGAACGCACGGAGCGGATTTCCGAGATAAGCTCGATCACCCATTCCATCTCTTCGTGAGCGGCCTTGTCGAAAAGCGCAACGTCCGGCGCGGGCCAAGACTCAACGATCAGCATGTTCTCCCGCCGCTCCGACCGCGCCCAAAGCTCTTCGGTAATGAAAGGCATGAAGGGGTGAAGAAGCCGCAAGGCCTGATCCCGCACCCAGGCCGCGGTCGCACGGGTTTCTTGTTTGGCCTTGTCATCGCCACCGGTGAGCGCCGGTTTGGAAAACTCCAAAAACCAGTCACAGAAGATGTTCCACACAAACCGGTAGGCCGCGCCCGCCGCTTCATTAAACCTGTAGCCCTCGACGCCCGCGCTTACCGCCGCAACCGCGCGCGCCGTCTCGCCCACGATCCATTTGTTGACCGTGCCTTCAAGTTTTGAAGGATCGAAGTTCGCATCAATCGCGCATTCGTTCATTTCGCAAAAGCGGGTTGCGTTCCACAGCTTGGTGCCGAAGTTGCGGTAGCCCTCGATGCGCGATTTGGCGAGCTTGATGTCCCTTCCTTGCGCCGCCATGGCCGCCAGGGTGAAGCGCAGCGCGTCCGCGCCGAACTCGTCCATAAGCTCAAGGGGATTGACGATGTTCCCCTTGGACTTGGACATCTTCTGCCCCTTCTCATCGCGCACCAGCGCATGGATATAGACCGTGTGGAACGGCACTTCGTTCATGAAATGCAGTCCCATCATCATCATGCGCGCGACCCAGAAGAAGATGATGTCAAAGCCCGTGACCAGCACGTCCGTCTTGTAAAAACGCTTCAGCTCCGGCGTCTCGTCCGGCCAGCCCAAGGTCGAGAACGGCCAAAGGGCGGATGAGAACCAGGTGTCAAGCACGTCTTCATCGCGCTGAAGATTCACCTTGCGGCCAAAATGTTTTTCCGCTTGTGCCAGTGCTTCTTCAGCGGTTTCAGCCACGAAAACCTCACCGTCTTCGGCGTACCAAGCCGGGATTTGATGCCCCCACCAAAGCTGGCGCGAAACGCACCAGGGCTGAATGTTTTCGAGCCACTCAAAATAAGTCTTTTCCCAGTTGCGTGGGACAAATACGGTCTCACCCCGGCGCACCGCTTCGAGCGCAGGCTGCGCCAAGGTCTTGGCGTCCACGTACCACTGGTCCGTAAGCCACGGCTCCACCACATCGCCGGAGCGATCACCGTAAGGCACCTGATGGGCGTGATCTTCCACCGCGGCCAGCAGGCCAAGCCGCTCCATCTCGGCAACCACTTTTTTGCGCGCTTCAAAGCGCTCGATCCCGCGCCAGGCTTCGGGCACGTTTTCGTTGGTATGCGCTTGGGCGTCGAAGATGTTGACCATTTCGAGCCCCTGACGGCGGCCCACTTCGAAGTCGTTGAAATCGTGCGCCGGCGTGATTTTCACCGCGCCCGTACCTTGTTCAGGATCAGCGTAGTCGTCTGCCACGATGGGAAGTTTGCGCCCCACAATGGGCAGCACCGCGTGCTTGCCTACAAGGTCTTTGTACCGATCATCATCGGGGTGAACCGCAACGCCCGTATCCCCCAGCATGGTTTCGGGCCGGGTGGTGGCGACGGTAATGAACCGGCTTTCTTCGCCCTCGATGGGGTATTTGAAGTGCCAGAGGTGGCCCGCGGTTTCGCGGCTCACAACCTCAAGGTCGGAAATGGCGGTTTGGAGCTTGGGGTCCCAATTGACCAGACGCTTGTCTTTATAGATGAGGCCTTCGCGGTAGAGGCTGACGAACACTTTCAAAACCGCCTTTGAAAGCCCTTCGTCCATGGTGAAGCGCTCGCGGCTCCAGTCGCATGATGCGCCCAGCCGCCGCAATTGGTTGAAGATGGTGCCGCCGCTTTCTTCCTTCCATTGCCAGGCCCGCTCAATGAAAGCCTCGCGCCCCATGTCGCGGCGGGACATGTTGCCGCCATCCTCTTCGAGCTGGCGTTCGACCACCATTTGCGTGGCAATGCCCGCATGATCCATGCCCGTCTGCCAGAGGACGTCCTTGCCGCGCATCCGCTCATAGCGCACCAGAATGTCCTGCAGCGTGTTGTTGAGGGCATGACCCATGTGAAGGCTGCCCGTCACATTGGGGGGCGGGATGACAATGCAGAAGGGGTCGGCATCAGGGTGGTCCCCCGGTTTGAAGGCGCCCGAGGCCTCCCACGCCTCATAGAGGCGCGGCTCGACTTCTTTGGGGTCAAAGGTCTTTTCGAGCATGTCTTGTCTTTGCGTCTTTCCGCCGCTTTCCTTGTTCGTTCCCCTAGCCCGCACTGCGCCCTAATAGCAAGCGCGCAAAGAAAATGGCCGGGCGCCCAAGGGGAGCCCGGCCGGTCTTGTTCCGTTTCTCCGGGCTCCTCAGTTGCCCCGGCTTACCCGCTTGATCTCGCGTTCCACAAGCCGTTCCACGATCACGGGCAGGTTCTGATCGAGCCATTGCTGCAGCATGGGCCGCAGCATATCGCGCACGAGGTCCTCGAGCGATTCGCCCACCGGTGTTGCGCCGGTCAACTGCCCCATCATGTCCGCAACCTGGGTTTGGGTGGTGGGGCTCACAAGCTCCTCCGCAACTTCATCCTCGACCTCCTGGGCAAACGAGGGCTGAGGCATGGGCGCCGCGACCGGCTGGATGGCCGGTTCATGATATTGCGGTTCGGCCTGCACCGTGGGTTGATCCTCTATGTACACCTGCGGCTCTTCAACGGGCTGCTCATCCTGCTGCAACGGGGCATAACTCTGTTCTTCAACTTCGTAGCCTTCATCCTCATCATCTTCATAGCCCGGCTGGGCGCCGAAGACCGAGGTGATCGAGGCAAAGCGTTCCTCGTTCGGATTGGACGATTCGTTTTCTAGAGGCACCAGGGGTGCGGCTTCCTGCTGCGGCACGAGAGAAGCAGGCGCTTCGGCTTGCGGCAAGGGCGCATCCTCTTCAGATGGGAATTCTTCCGACTCAAACGGCTCAGGCTCCTGCTCAAACGCCTCGGGTTGAGGCTCTTCGGAGTGAAGTTGCTCGGGCGGCGCGGGCTCAAATTCCTCAGTGGGCGCCTCTTCCTCCACGCCCTCCATCGCATCGGCGGCAGGATGGTCGCCATGGTCCTCGGAGATGATCCGGCGAATGGATGCCAGAATCTCCTCCATGGTCGGTTCTTGTGCGGCTTCAGACTCAGGCATGGGGGTCCCTCGAATTTCACGATCGCCTATCGGGCACGGGACGAACGGTAAGTCAGCTCGCCGCCGATTGCCAGTGCCGAGCGTCAAAACGCCAAATTATAGGTTACGAAACGGAGCTTAAGGGATTATTGCCCAACGCCCCACCCGATGGGCAACCACCAGGTATTCCGGTAGTGGCGCGCGGGATCATAGTATTCCACCGGAAGGGCCAAGTCCTGGGCCGTCAGCTCGCCAATTGCCGAGACAAGCTGGTATGCCGCCACCTGCTCGTCCCGTTGCGCCCGCACCAGGGCAACCCGCGAATCAAGCAGCTCTTGTTCGGCGTTCAGCACATCGAGCTGGGTGCGGGAGCCGACTTGCGCCTCTTGCTGCACGCCTTCAAAGGCAATCTCGTTGGCGCGCACTTGTTCCTCGCTCGAAGTGATTACACTTTGAGTCGAAACGAGCGTATCCCAAGCAACCGCAACAGCTTCACGAATCTGCCGCTCGGTTTCGGCAATCCTAATCCGGGCCGCACTGCTGCTCTCGCGCGCTTGGCGGATTGCCGAGTACTCAGCGCCCGATTGATAAAGCGGAACGGTGACCGTACCGGTAATCGTGGCGCTATCCGATTGGGTTTGAAGGTTGTCGTCATCTTCGGAATGGGAAAGCGTTACGTCCACCCGGGCGCTGGGGAGCAAACCGCCCACCGCGATGTCCACCGCGCGGCGGGCGGCGGTTTCCGCTTCAATCGCTGCCCGCAAGGCCGGATTGCTGTCAAGGGCGAGCCGCAAAGCTTCTTCCTCCGCCTCCGGAATGCCGGGCAGGTCTGCAGGCGCAAGAATAGAATTCGGCGCGCTGCCGATCACACGCTCGAACGCCGCGCGGCTTGCGGTGAGCTGAGCTTCGGCGCCCGTGAGATTGGCTTGCGCAAAACTCAGCCGCGCTTCCGATTGGGCAACGTCCGTGCGCGTCGCATCGCCAAGATCAAAACGGTCCTGCGAGGCTTCCAGTTGCCGCTCCAAGACGGCAACGTTGTTGTGCCGTAAGTCCACCACGGCCTGATCGCGGATCACGTCAAGAAACGCCGTGATCGCGCTCAAGAGAACCGTTTGCTCTACTGTATGAAGCCCGGCCCTCCCTGCGCGCACATTCGCTTGCGCTTGACGAAACTCGTTTACGCTGCGAAATCCCCGGAACACGTTTTGGGTCGCGACCACGGTGCCGGTGTAATCCTGACGGTCAGTGCTTATGAGATTGCTTGGGCCATTCGGAATAGACCCCGGCCCCGTGTCCACACGAGAGTCCGTGTCCGTAAACGTTCCCGTGACCGTCACCGTCGGCCGCCAGTTCGAGGCCGCTTGCGCAACGCCTTCGTCAGTCGCGCGCAATTGCGCCCGTTCGGCCAGCAAAGTTGGATTGGTTTCATAGGTCTGTACCAGCGCTTCTTCGAGTGTCGATATAGCGCTGGCAGGCGATGCCAACAGACCGGCGGTGACCGCGATAACGGCGGCTCCGCCCAATAAGTTCTTAAATCCTGAACGCGGCATCATTCAGTCCCCGCTTTTACTCACGCCCTACTCACCTGCGCCAGCCCGGGCGCAGTCCCATCCACCTTCCATGCCACAGACCCCCAGGGTGAACGAGACAAAACGGCGTGAAACTTTTGTTGATCAGGCAAATTCACCCTACCGGATTCTGTGTCTTTTCAAGTATTTCCGGCTATTTCTTATGCGATTCGCGGCGATCTACCTGAACACCTGCTACCAGCCGCGCCTAAAGGGCAAATTCCTGGGGTTTCTCAAAGCCCGGCAGAACCGGCGCGGTCGCATCGAAGAGGTATCGCGAAGACACTGTGCCCCCTGCCCGTTCATAAAGCCGCACCGCGCCCACGGCGTCTTCCACGGTTATGGCGACCAGCCGGCCGCCTTCAGCGAGTTCGTCAGTGAGCGGCTGAGGGATTGATTCCACACCGCCGTCGATCAGGATCACATCGTAAGGCGCCTGGGAGAGATGCCCCTCGGCAAGCGTGCCCGTCACGACCGCAACCGTGTCGATGTCGAGGTGCGTGAAGTTCGCTGCCGCAGATTCAGCAAGGGATGCGTCTTCTTCCAGCGCCACCACCGCAGCGGCCAGCGAGGCGACAATAGCCGCCGCATAGCCGGTGGATGCGCCCACCACGAGCGCAAGATCGGCCGGTTTGATCTCGGCGGCCTGGATCATCTTGGCGAGGGTGCGCGGCTCGATCACGCGGCGGCCCGGCGCGACCTCGAGGCGCTCTTCGGAATAGGCAAGCGATCTTACGGTTTTGGGCAGGAACAGCTCGCGCGGGATGGTGCGCATGGCCTCTTGGATGCGCAGGTCAGTGACGTCGCTCGGCCGAATCTGATTCTCGACCATATTGATGCGCGCTTCACTCAGATCGTCCATGGGGATTGTAGCTCCGCCTCTGCCTGCCGAAGTTCCACGCGCTTATAAGGCGGGCCCGCGCACAAGACAAACCCCTTCTCCGCCCTTTCCCTGACCAAACCAGCACATTGCTGCGCCCATACCAGCGCATTGTCGCACGAAGGGGCCTCTGCTATAGGAGGCGCCCTCTCCCCGAGGCCACGTGGCGGAGTGGTTACGCAGCGGCCTGCAAAGCCGTGTACGCCGGTTCGATTCCGGCCGTGGCCTCCATCTTCCACCCCTTACCGCCTCTTGAACCCCTGTAGCGCGGGCCTTACCCCCATAGGGGGAAAATCCTGCCACCTGTTAACCCGTCATTAACTCGCGTGAACGACCCTTTACGTGTCTTCCCTTGAAGACACCCCACCATTTACCCAACACCTCCTGGGCCGCTTCCCAAGCGGCCCATTTTTTTGGCGCGAAGCCCAGCGGGGTGCGGCACAAAGGACTGGAAACCGATAATCGACTTTGCTATAGGCAGCCCTCCCGTTAGCGAGGGACCATTCCCCGGTAGCTCAGTTGGTAGAGCAGACGGCTGTTAACCGTCCGGTCGCTGGTTCGAGTCCGGCCCGGGGAGCCAATTCTCACACATCCGAGAAAACCCGGCGCTTTGGGTGGAAGGCGTTCACCCACGGGCCTAGCCCCCGTAGAACTCAGTCGTCCTCCGGGCGGCTTCACGGGCTGCTGCCACATCGGTGCCGGCTGCGATCGACGCTTCACCCCAAGCCTCGCTTATCTGACGGATGAACGACTTGCCCGCGTCCGTGGTAAGCCACGTCTCGGCCTCCTTGGGCTCGATCCCGGACTTCGCCAAGTAAAGACCGAGTCCGAGAAGGGCTTGCTCCCAGCCCACACCGGTGGCGCCGGGGCCGTATTCTATCCAGAACTCCTCTGGCACATGCGCGAGGTGCTCAAGGCGGAGAAGCGTCCCGCCCTCAACCTCTTCGAACTCGACCTGGACCCAACTGACGTTTCCGGAAAACTCCCAGGTGACACTAAAAAGCCTTGGCGGCTCACAGCGGGTAATCTCACCGGATGCATTGCCTTCGAGTTGGTAGTGGCCGCCGGGACGGAGGTCGCCGGTAACCGGCAGGAACCAACGGGGCAGTCTTTCGATGTTGGTCAATGCGTCCCACAGATCCTCGAGGCTCGTGTCGTAAGCACGGCTCATAATCACCGCGCGTGCCGGGTTTCCGTTGTGTTCGCGAGTCTCCAGCTTCCGGCTGACCGCACCGATTAGGCGGGCGACATCAATGTTCATCCGTTCTCCTCCCCGCCATAGTTTCTTTTCACTCAGCCAAACGCTTCCTCGAGCCAGCCGACCGCAAACCGCGTTGCGTCCCCGGCATCAAGCAGCTCGCAAGTTGCTTTGCCGACATGGCCCGTTTGAGGACGTCCGGTTGCGATATAGTCGATAAGGATCTGCGTGAAATAGTCCCGATCACTGCTCCAGTCTTTGATCCCATGGTTATCGTCAAGGCAATTGCCGTGGATGCGCTCAACACCATCGGAGCCAACAACATCCACTGACCAGTTGCGGCGCCTCTTATCCGGCACCGCGGCGACGTACTCCGCGTAGTGGAAGAGTGTCACTGTGTCGGGCTCGGCGGCAAGGCGCAGGACCTTGCCCCCAACTTGCACCAATCGTTCGAGTGGCGAGCCGGGCCCATAGTAATCGTCATGGGGTGGCTCGAGCACCAGAGCCCGCGCTTGCTTCCCCCAGGCCCCCATCCGGGCGATTGGGTGCTCGTTGAGGACAACACCAGGCCGCGTGCGGAAGACCTCGCTGAGCACACCGAGTTCAGCCCATGCGGGGCTATGATTTGGATCGAATGGTCCCTCGGGCGCGCATACAAGCATCATGATACGCCCTTCCAGGCCGACAGCCGCCTCGATGGCGTCGAGAAGAACCTCGGCCCGCACCCCGACGCGCCGCATTGAGGCGTGAACCATGACTGTATCCCCGTGCCGTACGCCCAGCGCCTGAAGAGACTCGACCAATCCATCACGCTCATCACTCATGACCATCGATACTCGTAACAAGCTGCCGCCCGGTCAATGACAGGGCCAAGCGCCGTAAGTCTTCAGGCGGTCTCGAACACCATTTGCGTGCAAATTAGTCAAGGAAAGCCATTCGCCCCATGACATCTGGCGCGAGGGATTCTTCGTAACCATCTAAAAAATATGACATTTCCAGCGTCCCACTAAAGCACGATTCAGACAGGGAGCGATTGACCTCAGGCCTTAAAACCGGCCAAAATCCCTCATGAACGAGGAGTGCCGGAGTAGCGTTCAATTAGCTCATCATTGAACGGGAGTGATCCCATGACTGACGCGGCAACAAACCCCCGCGTGCCGGAAACCGCCGAAGCTCCATCGGATGTGATCGACGCAACGCCGGAGAGCATCAGCCACCTCAAAGATGTGCCTACGCTGGTCAAGGCGGTCATGCGCATCGCCCTTCGCATTCGCTGGGGCGAGGTGACGATGGTGCTGCCCGACGGCCGTTCGATCCGGTTCAAGGGCACCGAGCCCGGCAAGTCCGGCACCCTGATCATCTATGACTATGCGTTCGCAAGACGGCTCGTCACCGGCGGCGGCACCGGCATGGGCGAGGCCTACATGGACGGGATGTGGGATTCGCCGGATCTCGCCGCGTTCCTTGAAGTCGTCGCCCAGAACTCCGAAAACTTGCGCGCCTACTTCCACGGGCGCGGCTGGGCGCGGGCGCTCGGCCAGCTCGTCCACTTTTTCAACCGCAATTCACGGAGCGGCGCAAAGAAGAACATCGAGTACCATTACGACCTGGGGAACGCGTTCTACCGGCAATGGCTGGACCAGACGATGACGTATTCATCGGCGCGTTTCGCAGATCCCGGCCAGTCCCTTTCCGAGGCGCAAAGAAACAAGTATCGCTCGCTCATCAACGAAGCGGAGATTGGCCCCGACCATAGCGTGCTTGAAATCGGATGCGGCTGGGGCGGCTTTGCGGAATACGCCGCCAAGGAAGTCGGCTGCAAAATCACCGGCATTACCATTTCTAAAGAACAGCTTGAATTCGCGCAGAAGCGCATGTTCGAGAACGGCCTCAATGACAAGGTTGACATACGCTATGTCGATTACCGCGACGTTGAGGGCGAGTTCGACCGCGTCGCCTCTATCGAGATGTTTGAAGCGGTGGGCGAAGAATACTGGCCTTCGTTCTTCGGCAAGGTGCGGGACGTCCTCAAGTCCGGCGGGCAAGCGGGGTTGCAGATCATCACCATCGCCGATGATCTTTTCGACGATTACCGCAAGAGCACGGACTTCATTCAACGCTACATCTTTCCGGGCGGCATGCTGCCCTCGCCTTCGGTCCTCGCCGAGCAAGTGCGCAATGTGGGGCTGGACTGGAAACACAACGTCACGTTTGGCCGTGACTATGCGCGCACGCTGCACATCTGGCGCGACCGTTTCCTTGAAGCCTGGCCCACGATTCAGCAAATGGGATTTGATGAGCGGTTCCGCCGTATGTGGAACCTCTATCTCGGCTACTGCGAGGCCGGGTTCAACGCAGGCACCATCGACGTGACGCAAGTGGCGTTGCGGCGGCCCTGAGCATCACGCAAGCGAATTGACAACGCATTGACAAGGGCCCCAAGCCGGGGCCCTTTCCTTTTGAACTCAACCACTGAGGTTTCCAAATGACCCAGCGCCTGACGGTCACGCCCGCTGCCACGCCCTTTGAAATCATCGAAGACCGCGAGGCCTATCACGGCTACGGCAGGGTTCACCAATACCGGCTCACCCACGAGCGCTATGACGGCGCAACGTCCGAAGTTATGACCCGTGAGGTCTTCAGCTCCGGCGATGCGGTGGTGGTGCTGCTCTACGACGCAAAGCGCGACGAGGTGCTGCTGACCGAGCAGTTCCGCCCCGGCCCCCTCCCCCGCGACGACAACCCTTGGGTCATCGAAGCGGTGGCCGGCCGCATCGACAAGGACGAGACCCCCGAAGAGGTCGCCCGCCGCGAAGCCGTGGAAGAGGCAGGCTGCGAGGTTGGCCGCCTTATCAAGGTGGCGGAGATGTACAACTCCCCCGGCATCTTCTCCGAATACGTCTATCTCTACGTGGGCGAAGCATGCCTCGAAGGCGCAGGCGGCCTTCACGGCGTTGACGATGAGCACGAAGACATCAAAGCCATGGTCTGCACCCGTGAGGAAGCCGCCAAGGCGCTTGGGGATGGCCGTCTGCGCTCGGCCCCCAGCTTCGTCCTCATCCAGTGGCTTTCACTCAACCACGCTGATCTGCAGCGCAAATGGGGGTGACCTGGAAAGATTGCCAATTGGCCTCCATCGGAATAGATTAACATCTAAATGGAGGCCTTTAAATGTTTCCACAGGAAAATAGAGTAAATAATTTCATCGAGCGGAATGTGACCGAGGCCATCGGCAACACGCCACTCATCCGCCTCAACAAAGTGTCCGAGCTCACGGGCTGCGACATCTACGGCAAGGCCGAATTCATGAACCCCGGCCAGTCGGTCAAGGACCGCGCCGCCCTCTACATCGTCAAGGATGCCGTCGAGCGGGGCGAGCTGCGCCGTGGCGGCACCATTGTCGAAGGCACCGCCGGCAATACAGGTATCGGGCTTGCCCTCGTGGGCAGCGCCATGGGCTACCGGACGGTGATCGTCATGCCCGAGACCCAGACCCAGGAAAAGAAGGACATGGTGCGCATCGCCGGGGCGGAGCTGATCGAGGTTCCGGCCGTGCCTTACAAGAACCCCAACAACTACGTGAAGTACTCGGGCCGCCTTGCGGAGGAGCTGGGCCGCACCAGCCCCGCGGGCGCCATCTGGGCAAACCAGTTCGACAACGTGGCCAACCGCCGGGCCCATGCGGAGACCACTGGCCCCGAAATCTGGCAGCAAACCGGCGGCGAGGTTGACGGCTTTATCTGCGCCGTGGGCTCGGGCGGGACGCTGGCGGGCGTTGCCGAGGCCCTGCGCGCGCGCAAGCCGGGGGTCAAGATTGGCCTTGTGGACCCCATGGGTGCCGCGCTCTACAACTACTACGCCCATGGGGAGCTCAAGGCCGAAGGCTCCTCCATTACCGAGGGCATTGGCCAGGGCCGCATTACCGCGAACCTGGAAGGGCTTGAGGTGGACCTGCCCTACCAGATCTCAGACGCCGAGGCGCTGCCTTACATCTTCGATCTGATCGAACATGAGGGCCTTTGCATGGGTACCTCGTCCGGCATCAACATCGCCGGCGCCGTCCGCATGGCCCGCGACCTCGGGCCCGGGCATACGATTGTCACCGTTCTCTGCGATTTTGGCACCCGCTACCAAAGTAAACTGTTCAATCCGGCATTTTTGCGCGAAAAGGGACTGCCGGTCCCGCGCTGGCTGGATGAAGAGACTGCAATCAAGCGAGTGATCCCGAATGTCTTTGAGTGAGGCCGCCCCGCTCGTCACGACAAAATGGCTAGCCGATCATCTTGACGCCCCCGACGTGCGCGTCGTGGATGCAAGCTGGCACATGCCGTCCGAAAACCGTAACGCCCATGAAGAGTACTTAAGCGCGCACATCCCCGGCGCGGTCTTTTTCGACATTGACGACATTGCCGACACCGAATGCGGGTTGCCACACATGCTGCCGAGCCCGACGCTGTTTTCCTCACGCGCGCGCAAGATGGGGCTCGGGAGCGGCAACAAGATCGTCGTCTATGATACCAAGGGGCTTTTTTCCGCCGCGCGGGTGTGGTGGATGTTCCGCTTCATGGGGCATCAAGACGTATGCGTGCTCGACGGGGGACTGCCGAAATGGCGAGCCGATGGCTACCCGGTGGAAGACCTGCCCCCGCGCCCGCGCGAACGGCACTTCATCGCGCGGGTCAACC
>JANQLJ010000173.1 GCA_028280665.1 Alphaproteobacteria bacterium | reverse complement strand
TGCCAAGCGCCGTCTGCCTGCCACAGGCCCGCGGGTGGTGAGCGCCGCCAATTTGCGGCACACTCATGCGCGGACGAACGAGACGGGACCCGAGGGACTTGCGCACTCATTACTGCCGGAATTGCGGATCGCCCTTGCGCGGGGCCTTTTGTCATGTGTGCGGGCAAAAGGATGACGATTACCGCCGCCCGCTTTTGACGCTCAGCAACGAGTTCCTGGGCGATGTTTTTCAGTGGGACAGCCGTGTGCTGCGGTCGATCCTGCCGTTTTTGATTTTGCCCGGCACCCTCACGCGCGCCTATATGCGCGGGCGGCGGCAACAATTCGTCTCGCCCTTGCGGCTTTATCTCGTCATCAGCATCGCCTTTTTTTTGGTGCTTGCGGCCAGCGACCGCGCCATCTTCGGCTTTACCTTGGCCGGCACGCGCGATTTGCTCCAAGATTTTCCTGAGCTTTCCGAACAGCTTGAAGGCGTTGCCCCCGAACATCTCGAATGGGGCGGGCATGTGGAAGTGGGCATGTTTGTTGACCCGAACACGCAGGCGAACATTCCCGCCATTCCCATTGACGATATGGAAGACTTACTCGAGCGGTCCGGGTTGGCGGGATCGCTTATGCCGCTCTTTATCGGCTACAACGCCGCCATCGAGGACCCGCGCATTTTCAATCAGGTGCTCGACGACTGGGTGCCGTTGCTCATGGTGATCCTGGTGCCGTTCTTCGCGCTCATCATGGGGATGCTCTATGTGCGACGGCGCCTTTGGTTTATCGACCATCTGGTTTTTTCACTGCACTACCACAGTTTTATGTTCGCGGTGCTGTTGCTCATGCTGGCGCTTTCCGCGTGGTTCGGGGTGACGTTGACGGGCTTGGGTGCGGCGTTTTTCTTTCTCGTCCTGATGGGGGCTTATCTCTTCATCGCCATGTTGCGCGCCTATCGCGGCGGCGTTTTTAAAACCGCCATCAAGTTTATGATCCTTGGCAGCGTTTATGTGAATGTCTTTATGGTGAGCCTCTTTATGATCACTGCCTGGGGCTTGGCGCACTTGAGATGAGCTTTGAGGCTGGCGATGAGTGCTAGAGCCCAGCCACAATGAAGCGACGTCGCCCGGCCCTGACCGGGCGATCCACCTCATTCCCTTTTGCGTCGTTGCCTGGATCCCCCGGTTAAACTGGGGGACGTCGAAAGGGAGGGCAATAGATTGGCGCAGCGGTTTTACAGCCCGGCCATCTTGCACACCAGCTTCCACTCAACGGGCATGACGGGTTGGACCGAAAGGCGTGAGTTCTTAACCAGCACCATTTCCGAAAGTTTCGGCGCCGCCTTGATATCGGCAAGGGAAACCGGGCTCGGTACGGGCTCAACGGCCGTCACGTCCACCATGCCGAAGCGGCCTTTGGGGTCCGTGGGGTCGGGGTAGTGTTCCTTCACCACCTCGACGATGCCGACGATCCGTTTCTCATCCACCGAGTGATAGAAAAAGGCGCGGTCGCCTTTCTTCATCGCTTTCATGTTGTTGTCGGCCTGGTAGTTGCGGACGCCGTCCCACTCGGCGCCCTTCTTGCCCGCTTTCACCTGATCGTCCCAGCTCCAGGCGCCCGGTTCGGATTTAAACAACCAATAATTCATGTCCGCTCCTCCGGTGCGCCGATGGTCCAGTTCCAGGGGTGAATCTCGACGCTTTCAAACAGCCCGGCGCGGGAATATGGATCAAGCGCCACCCATTGTTCCGCCGCGCCCTGGTCCGCACACTCGATGATGAGGACACTGCCCTTGGGGTTGCCGTCTTCGTCAAGCAACGGCCCGGCGAGCTTCACCGTCTCGCCCGAAGCCTCGATGAATTCCAAATGCGCGGGCCGGGTCTCTTTGCGCAGCTCAAACTCGCCTTGTTTATCCTTGGCATAGATGTGAAGCAGCATGGGCGCCTCATTCCGCGGTGAAGGGGCGGGCGAGCAGCTCCGCAATGGCGGTCTTCACGTCGCTCCGCCCACTGACGATTTTGGCAACGGCGATGGAAATGGGCATATCGATGCCACGGTCGCCGGCCAGCCGTTCCACCGCCCAGGAGGTGGCGACGCCTTCGGCAACGGACTTTTTGCCCTCCAGCGCTTCTTCCATGGTCTTGCCCGTGCCGAGCGCATGGCCGAGGGAAAAATTACGCGACTGGTGCGAGGTGCAGGTGAGAATAAGATCGCCGAGGCCCGAAAGCCCCGCCAGGGTTTCAAGCTCCGCCCCCCAGCTTGTGCCGAGGCGGATAACTTCCGCAAAGCCGCGGGCAATCAGCGCTGCGCGGGCAGAATCCCCCAGCGCCTTGCCGTCGACAATGCCGCAGGCAATGGCCATGACGTTTTTGACCGCGCCGCCGATCTGCGCGCCGACAATGTCGGGCGAATAATAAGGCCGGAAGGACGGTAGCCCCAGCGCATCCACGAGCGCCATGCCGAGGCCCTTGTCGGCGCAGGCGAGCGTTACGGCAGTGGGTAGGCCCTTGGCGACGTCGGCGGCAAAGCTCGGCCCCGAAAGCACGGCGGGCACTGCTTGCGGCAGGCCCGCGGCCAGCACATCGCTCATGAGGGTCAGCGTTTTCATCTCGATGCCCTTGGAGCAGATGACCGCGGGCGTTCCCTCTTTCACGTGGCTGGCAAACGCAGGCAGCGCGTCGCGCAAATGCTGGGCGGGCACCACAAGCAAAAGCGCGTCGCAGTCCGATAAATCGGCCAGCTCGCCAGTGGCGCGGATCGCCGAATCGAGCGCCTGGCCGGGAAGGAAAACCGTGTTCTCGTGAGAGCCGTTGACGGCTTCCACCACTTCGGGCTCCCGCGCCCAGAGAAGGGTCTCGCGCCCCGCCCGCGCCGAGACGGTGGCGAGCGCAGTGCCCCAGGCGCCGGCGCCCACAACCCCAACCCGGTGAATTGCTTCGTTCAAGGAACCTCCTCCGTTCAATACCCGTTTAAACCTGTTGCATGGCCGTGCAATCTTGTTGAATGATTTCGCACTGCAAAATCAATATGCTGCACTGCACCTTAGAAACGTTGAAGGATTTATTGATCATTCACACCAATCGGCTTATGGTTTGGCCATGCTGTGCAAAAAGACCATGCGCGAGAACATCTTGAAGGCGGCCATGGAGCGGTTTCTCCATTACGGCTACCCCAAGACCACGATGGCGGAGATCGCTTGCGACTGCAACATGTCGCCCGGCAACCTCTACCGCTACTTTCCGGGCAAACTCGATCTGGCGCTGTCCATCGCTGAATCCTATGGCCAGGAAACGCGGGACAGATTGCGCGAGGTGATCCGGGACAAGACCCTCACCCCCTTGGAAAAGCTGAGAAAATACCATTTCGAAAAGCTGCGCCGCACCTACCACCAGCTCGAGGAAGACCCCAAAATCTACGAGATTGCTCAGATCCTCAAAAAGGAACGCCCGGAGTTCAGCAACGAACAATTGGCCAAGGAACGGGCGCTTCTGACGGAGATTCTGGCGGCCGGGAATGCCGCGGGCGAGTTCGATATCAAGGACATCGTTTTTGTGGGCGAGATGATCCAGTCGGCCACCATGAAATTCAGCTATCCGCAGCTTTGGTCGAAGCTGACCCTAGAGAAGCTCGAACGGGAGCTTTCCGGGGTTCTGGACCTTATTCTGAGCGGGATTTCTGGCGACGGGCTTACCGTCCAACCCGCCACCGAATCAGCTCCCGCCGCTTAGACCGCCTGCTTTTCACCCATTCGATGCGCCTCCCTACACCTCGATTTTTCCCAGAATCCTGCCCCAAATCGCCCGATATGAGCTCACTGCATGGCTGACTGCACAAAAAATAATGAATAAAATTGGTTTTGTTCATTGTTTTTCATTCAGACCTTTGCTATATAGCTCTCATCGAGGCTGACGAAGGCAAAAAGACCCGCACCGGCCTTGACGAATTGACCGGCCCTTCCACTCAAAAGGGGCCAAGAGGAAAGGCAAAAACAATGGTTTACCGACTGACGACATGGCTGGCTGGAGCGTCGCTGACGGTTTTCGCAGTGGCCGTAACCCTCGAAGCGGTGCTGCACTACACCGCCATTTAAGAGACGAATTCCATCGGCCCAACCGATGATCCGGCTGCCGGGCTCTAACCCCTCCAAAATCAGGGCCCGGCAGCCGCATTCTCCGGAAAACACCGGAAACAGAGGCCGCAAACAAAGGCCTAAAAATCCTCCGCCCGCATCCCTCAGGCCGTTTTCAGTTCCGTCAATGGCCAGCGGGCTCTGGGCGGGGCAGCGAGCGTCCCCATCCTCCCCGATGATCCCGCAAGGGAAAAATGCTCAAGCCCCGCCCAGCCAACCATCGCCGCATTATCGGTGCAAAGCGCCGGCGGTGGCACGCTCAAGCCAACCCCCATCTCTTCCGTAAGCTCTTCCATTGCCGTTCTGATGGCCGCGTTGGCGGCAACGCCCCCGGCAAGCACCAGGGTCTGCGCTCCGGCACTTTCTAGCTCCTCAAATCGCGCGATGGCGTGCCGTGTCCGGTCCACAAGACAGTCCGAGACCGCCGCCTGAAAGCCCGCGCAGAGATCGCGCTTTGCTTCTTCATCAAGCGGGCCGTGGTCCCGCACCACGTGAAGCACCGCAGTCTTGAGCCCCGAGAAAGAAAAGTCGCAATTGGCCCGGCCAACCATGGGGCGCGGCAGGGCGAAGCGGGCCCCATCGCCGCCTTTGGCGCACGCCTCCACCGCCGGGCCGCCGGGATAGCCGAGGCCAAGCAGCTTTGCAGTCTTGTCGAACGCCTCGCCCACCGCATCGTCGATGGTTGAGCCCAGGAGACGGTAGCTTCCGGCCCCCTCGACAATGAGCAATTGGCAATGGCCGCCGGAGACGAGCAGCATCAGATAAGGAAACGCCACCTTGTCCGTAAGCCGCGCGCTAAGGGCGTGGGCTTCAAGGTGATTGACCGGAACGAAAGGAAGGCCGGTGGCGGCAGAAAGCCCCTTGCCCGTCATCAGCCCCACAATAACCCCGCCGATGAGCCCTGGCCCCGCGGTGGCGGCGATGCCGTCCAAACCGCCGAACCCGACATTCGCTTTGCTCAGGGCGTGCGCGATGATCCCGTCGAGCCGTTCGATATGGGCCCGGGCCGCGATCTCGGGCACCACGCCGCCATAAGGCGCATGTTCTTCAAGCTGGCTGAAAACGATATTCGAGAGGATTGCCCGCTCGCCCTCGGGCCACCCGCGCACCACCGCCGCGGCGGTTTCATCGCAGCTTGTCTCGATACCGAGAACCGTTAAAGGCGGGTGGGCGGTTTGTGCGCTCAATGTCATCTCGACATGCAAAGTCATCCGGGCTAAGCCCCGGCTGAGGCGAGTTAGACGCGGGCGAGGCGCAAATTGCAACAGCCTTTCAGGATCGGAACGCGCGGCAGTCCGCTGGCGCTTTGGCAGGCTCGCGAGGTCCGCCGCCAATTGGCACAGGCGCATGTGCTTGCGGAAGAAGGCGATGCCAGTCCTTTCGAGATTGTGCCCATCACCACCTCCGGTGACCGGATTCAGGACCGGGCTCTTCTCGACGCGGGCGGCAAGGGGCTTTTCACCAAAGAGATCGAAGAGGCGCTTTTGGGCGGCAAGATCGACTGCGCCGTCCACTCCATGAAAGATATGGAAACGGCGTTTCCCGCGGGCCTTGAAATCGGCGCGGTGCTCGAACGCGGCGACGTGCGCGATGCCTGGATCAGCCCGAAGGCGCCGCGCCTGGAGGACCTGCCGGAAGGCGCGCGGGTGGGGACCTCGTCGCTGCGGCGCAAAGCCCAGGTCCTGGCGCGGCGGCCCGATCTTGAGATCGTGACCTTCCGCGGCAATGTGGAAACGCGCCTTGCCAAGCTCGATGAAGACCTCGCTGATGGCACCTTGCTCGCCGCGGCGGGGCTTGAACGGCTTGGCCGCCTTGATGCGGCAACCCGCCTTTTCCCCGTAGGCGAGCTGCTACCCGCGGCGGCCCAGGGCGCCATCGGCATTGAGATCCGGCGCGATGATGCACATGCCCAGGCTATGGCTGGCGCCGTTAATCATAAGCCCAGTGCGGCCGCGGTGGCGGCGGAACGCGCCTTTCTTGAAGTGCTTGATGGGTCCTGCCGCACGCCCATTGCGGCGCTTGCGGTTTGCGAGGGGCCGGCGGCGCTAACGCTGACGGGGAAGGTGCTTTCCCCCGACGGCAAAAAGATTTATGACATCCGCCGGTCCGGCGATGTGGCCGCGCCGGATGAGCTGGGACGTGCCGCCGGCGCCGCGCTGAAAAGGGAAGCGGGAGAAGAATTCTTCGCGGCATTACGAAGCGCGGGCGAGGGGCCCGGCATTTAAAGGAGATTGAAGCGTGCGTGTTGTCATTACCCGGGCGGAAAACGAAGCGGCACACTTGGCAAGTGCGGTCGAGCAAATCGGGTGCGAGCCGCTCATCGCATCGATGATGGAAATTCAATACTCCGAAGAACCGATCGATCTCACTGATTTTCAGGGCGTGGTCATTACCAGCGGCAACGCCGTTCGCGCCTTGGAAAAGGCGACCGAAGAGCGGGAGATCCCGCTTTACTGCGTCGGTCCGCAAACGAGAAAGCTTGCTGAGTCGCTGGGGTTCACGAACGTGAAAAATTCTTACGGCGGCGTCAAGAATTTGCCAATCTTCCTCAACCGGGAAACGACCCCTGACAAGGGCCCCTTGCTCTTTATTCATGGCGGCAACCTTGCGGGTAATCCTGTGCAAGAGTTGGCGCAAGGCGGTTTCCGCACGGCGAGCCGCCGGGTCTATTTCGCAGGCGCCATTGAAACGCTTCCCGAAGACGTCCGCGCGGAATTTGAAAAGCCCGATACGCCTGAAATCGCCACATTTTTTTCCATCAGAACGTACAAACTCTTTCGGGCCGCGATGGAGAAAGAGGGGCTTTTGCCAAAACTCCGCGACACAGTGGCGGTTTGCATCAGTCCCGCCGTTGCGGATTTCGTTCGTGAAATCAAGTGGAAAAAAGTCCACAGCGCAGATGACATGACGGGGCCGTCCGTAGTCAAGAAAATCGCCGAGATAAAAGAAGCCGCCGAAGCCGCATCTTGAGTTGCGCGGGTGATCCCGATGATGGTGAAGTGGCATCGAAATGATCCGCACAAACCAGGTGGATTGCTGAATGACGAGCAAGAGCAACGGAGAAGAGCAAAGTAAGCCGGGCGCGGCTGCGGTCTCCGCGACCCCCAAGCAAAAGTCTCCCGGACGGACACTCGATCCAGTAACGATCGGTCTTGCTGCGCTCGTTGGCGCGGCGATCGCGCTTGGCGTTCAACTCGGGCTTCAAGTGGCGGGGCTTTGGCCGGGCGAGGCGGGTACTGATCTTTCAAGCATCGAGCGGCGCGTCGCCGATTTGGAACGGGCCCCCACCAGCACGGTCGCAGATGATGTTGCCGAGCTGCAGCGGTCGCTTCGGCAATTGCGCCAAGATATGAATGCCCTCGAAGCACTTCCCCGCAACGAGGTGGGCGGGGACGCCGCGTTTGCCGATGCGGTCGCGCGTCTTGAGACAAGTCTTGATGGCGCCGAAGGCCGGCTCGCCGCGCTAGAAGCGCGCACGCCTACGGATCTTTTGGTCCAACTCGGGCACTTTGCCGATCAGGCAAGCGTTGCGGAAATCGCAGCCCGCATTGCGGCTCTTGAAGAAGATGCGCTGACCAGCGATGCGCGCCGGGTGGCAACAGCGCTTGCGCTTGCTCAGCTCGCCCAGGTGGCGCAAGGGTCAGCGGCCTTCGGCGGGGTGTTCGAGGCGGTTTCGCGGCTCAGGCCCGATGACGAAGTGCTTGGGCAAATTGCTCCTTATGCGGAAACCGGCGTTCCCACAGTGGCCATGCTGCGCGCTGAATTTCCCGCCGTGGCGCGGCGTGCAGCGAGGGCCGCGCGTTCTTCCGAAGAGATAACAGCGTGGGGCCGCGTTCAGGCGTGGCTGGGGCAAGCCATCTTCTTTCGCCGAACTGGCGATATTGATGGCACCGGCACGGAGGCTATTCTTGCGCGGGCTGAGCTGCGCGTCGCCGAAAGCAACCTTGGCGCCGCGGCGGAAGAAATGAACGCGCTTACAGGCGAAGTGCGTGATACTGCGGCCGCTTGGACCGAAGGGGCGGAGGCGCGCACGGCGCTCGATCAGTTGATTGCCGCTCTTTCCGTGGAACTCATCGCCGAGCTTGATCGGTAGGCCCTTATGGTGCGCGCGCTTTTCATATTTTCTGTCGCTGCCTTGATCGCGGCGCTGGTCGTCTGGGTCGTGAGCTTTCCCGGCTGGGTCACGGCGGACTGGCTGGGCTACCGTTTTGAAGCGCCCATGAGCATCACGGTGCTGATGTTGATGGGACTTTTCGCTGCGCTTTACTTTTTGCTGCGACTGATCAGCGCCATTGGCGGCGGCCCCCGCGCCTGGCGTCAACGGTTTACAAGCTGGCGAGCAAAAAGGGGCATGGGCGCGCTTACCCAAGGGCTTGCCGCCGCCGCCGCGGGCGATGCGGGCCGGGCCCATAAGGAAGCGGCGCGTGCCGGGCGCCTTGTCAAAAACGGCCCCCTTGCCCAAGTGCTCGCGCTGGAAGCGGCGACCCTTGAAGGGCGCGATGAGGATGTCGCCACCCTGGCGCCCGTGTTGCTCAATCATCCGGAGACGGAGCTTTTAGGGCGGCGCGCACTTTTTGATCTGGCGCGGAAGCGAGGCGACCGGGCGCGCGAAACGAACGAAGCAGAAGCCGCCTTTGGTGCTCATCCCGCTGCGGGCTGGGCGGCGGACGCTTTGCTCGCCGACGCAGTGCGGGCGCGCGAATGGTTCCGGGCGCAATCGATTTTGACCCGCGCGGCCCGCAACGATGCCTATTCGCCCGCGCGCGCCAAGACCATTAAGGCTGCGTTGATGCTGGGGGAGGCGCGCACGCTCAAGGACTATGGCGATCACGGCAAGG
>JANQLJ010000166.1 GCA_028280665.1 Alphaproteobacteria bacterium | reverse complement strand
GCGGTCAGCTCGCCGCGCAGATCGTCGGTCGTTTGCCGTTCAAGGGCGAGCAGGGTGGAAAGCTCGGCGATCTGATCTTCTAGGCGCGTAAGCGCTTCGTCGCGGCCTGTGAGCGCGCTGCGCAAATAAAACTGCGCCACCATAAAAACCGAAAGCAAGAATACGATAACGAGCAAAAGCGTGGCGAGCGCATCCACGAACCCGGGCCAGTAATCGGCGCCTTGATGCCGGGCGCGGGCGTAGCGGCCGGTCGCCATGGCGCGCTTAGCCCCGCTCACCGCGTTCGACCGTGCGGATCAGGCGGTCGATCTGGCGGGCGAGGTCCTCTTGGGCGCGCGTAAGTTCCGCGGTTGATTGCTCCTGCCGGGCAAGCTGAGCGGCGAGCGCGTCAACGCGGCCTTCGCTCGCGCTTTCTCCCAGCGATAGATCAAGCTGGGTCACCGTCGCCAGCCATTCCTCGAGGTCGTTGTAAAAGCGGTTCTGGGCCTGGGCGGCTTGCAGGTCCAAAAAACCCACAACAAGCGACCCCGCAAGACCAAAAAGCGATGAGGAAAAAGCCGTCCCCATGCCTGATAAAGGACCTTCCAGGGCGACGCGCAGATCGTCGAACATGTTCTCGGCGGGGCCTACGTCGGAGGCGAGCGAACGGATCGCCCCGCCCACCGCATTCACCGTGTCGAGCAAGCCCCAAAAGGTCCCAAGAAGCCCGAGAAAGATTAGCAGCCCGATCATGTAGCGCGAGACGTCGCGGGATTCGTCAAGCCGCGCGCCGATGGAATCGAGAATGGAACGCAGCGCCAGGGTATTGAGCCGCATGGGGCCTGAATGTTCGCGCAGCATGGCGGCCATGGGGGCGAGCAGGGCCGTGCGGGCGGGCACCGTCAGGCCGGGCTCCGACCGGCGGAACTCTTTCACCCAACGAATCTCGGGCCAAAGAGTGGTGACGCGCCGGAACGTATAGAGCACCCCAAGCACCAATGCGCCGAGGATCACGGAGTTGATGACAACGTTGGCCTGAAAGGAAAGCCAAAGCGGGTCGAACAAGATGGCGCCGATCAGAACCACAAAGACGACGCACAGCAACATGCGGATCAGATAGATGCGCGGTTCGCTGAAGGTGTAGCCAAGATCGCTGTCTTCGTCCCGTCTGCGCCGTGCCATGAGAAGTGCCGCCCTCGCCAGCGTGATTGCGGGCCTGCCCGCGCCGCACGCACGCTAGGCGGCAATTGTGGCGCTTAAATGGAACGAAACGGAGGGAAAATAAGGGCTGGGGTGGCCTACTGGCCGGCCATGACGATGTCAACGCGGTCGGTCGGCCCGCCGTCGCTGGCGCCGCCCATGGCGCGGACGGTGATGCGCTCCTGATCGATCCCTTGATCCATCAGGTAATTGCGCACCGAAAGCGCCCGCCGCAGCGCAAGCCGCCGGGCGGTGTGGGTGCGGTCCGCCATGCCGCCGCCAAAAGCGCGCAATTGAACCCGGATGTTGTTGCCGCGCAAGGACGCCGCCACACGGTCCAATGTGTCTTCCGCATCGCCTTGCAAGTCGGCTGCCGTGCGGTCGAACAAAATGACCGAACGAAAATTGCCGAGGTCGAGCATGTCGCTTGCCACAAAGTCGGGACCGCCCAAGGCAGCGGACATGAGTTGCGGCGTGTCATCCCGCGAAGGCGTTGAGATACTGCCCCCGCGGCTTGGGATGGCGGTGGCAAGCACTTCGACGGGCTGATCGTCCGTACCCTGCCAATCGGACCATGGCACGCTGATCGCGCCTTCGGGAAAGCGCAACTCACCAACCCTGCGTTCGGGATATGATCTGTGATCCTGAATAAGTCCGCTTGGCGTCGGCATGATGTCGAAGGATATGGGAATGGTCGACAGCACCACGCGCGCTTCCATGGCGGCGCCAGTGGCGAGAGCCGGGGTGTGAGTGTGAGATTGCGTGGGTCCCACCGCAAGGCCGGGCGGGCCGATGATCGCAGCCGCAGCTGCCACCACTGCCAGCACGCCGACACGTGCCGCAGTCGAGTTTCTTAACGTCTTGATGAAGTTCTGCGCAAGTTCCGTGGGCTGCGAGAGCATGTATTTCATTCCCGGCAAGTTGACCGCCTTTCCCGTGTCGGACACGCCCCCATAGACGTGAGAAAAGGCCCAAATCATCCCCCCACCTTGGGACGATATGTTTACCGTGATTCATGAGGATTGGAAGGGTTTTTGCGTCAGATTGATGACAATTAATGTGGAGAGATAATCCACCGCCCGTGAGGGTCAGGAAACATTATTGCGCGCTTTCTTCAAGGTTTTCAGGAGTTGCGGATGGATCCCTTCGTTGGCCGCAAGGATATCCCCGCTTTTCAACATTCCCTCACCCCCTGTGAGGTCTGTCACAAACCCGCCAGCTTCCCGCACCAGCAGAATTCCCGCCGCAATGTCCCAAGGATTGAGCGCGTGTTCCCAATAGGCGTCATAGCGGCCCGCGGCGACGTAAGCGAGGTCGAGGGCGGCGGCGCCGAACCGCCGCACACCGGCGGTTTGCGCCATAACTTCGCGCAATTCGGCAAGTTCCATTTCGTGATGGTCTTGGCCCATGAAGGGCAATCCAGTGGCGATGAGCGCTTGGCCAAAGTCGCGCCGCGCGGAGACGCGGCAACGCCGGTCATTCAGGAACGCGCCTTGCCCCCGCTCGGCCGTGTACATTTCGTCCGTAACCGGATTATAGATCAGCGCCGCAACGATAACGCCCTGGCGTTCGAGCGCAATGGAAATGGCAAAGTGCGGAATGGCGTGCATGAAGTTAAGCGTGCCGTCCAGCGGATCGATGATCCAGCGATGAGTGGGGTCGGTGCCTTCGATTTTTCCGCGCTCTTCGAGCAGGAACCCATATCCCGGCCGGGCATGGCTAAGCTCTTCGACTAAGGTCTTTTCCGCCGTCATGTCGGCGGTGGTGACGAAATCCGCGGGGCCTTTTTTCGAGACTTGCAGGTTTTCAAGTTCGCCGAAGTCGCGTTTGAGTTTGCGCGATGCCTTTCGCGCCGCCTGCACCATGACCGTCAGCGTGGGGGATTGAGGCGACATGGCGCGGCCCGTCAGTCCGCCCGCCGCACGTAGGCGCATTCGCCGGTGTCGACCACGATCTTCTCGCCCACTTCAACAAAGGGCGGCACCATGGTCCTGAGGCCGTTTTCAAGCGTTGCGGGCTTGTAGGACGCCGCCGCGGTTTGGCCTTTGACCACCGGTTCGGTTTCGCTGACTTCCAGAGTCACCTGTTCAGGCAGGGAAATGCCGATCGGTTTTTCTTCGTAAAACTCCACCACCACGGTCATGCCCTCCTGCAGGAAGGCGGCGCGGTCGCCGACAAATTCCCGCTGCAGCTCGATCTGGTCATAGGATTCAAGGTTCATGAAGGCCAGCATATCGCCGGTGTCATAGAGAAACTGGTGGTCTTTCTGCTCAAGCCGCACCCGCTCAACGGTTTCGCTGGCGCGAAAGCGCTCGTTCAGCTTGGTCCCGTCAACCAGGTTTTTAAGCTCCACTTGCGCGAATGCGCCGCCCTTGCCCGGCTTGACCGCCTGGATCTTCACAGCGGACCAAAGCCCGCCCTTGTGTTCAATGACGTACCCCGGACGGATTTCATTGCCGTTGATCTTCATGAGTTCCAACTTTGCGATGGCCGATTAAAGCTCTAGGCGCCCCCCAAGCCCCAAAGCGCGCGGAACCTATCAGCCCCGACCCGGGCGCGCAATCGGGCTTTCTGCTCCAGTTGCGCCTTTAGTTGATGGCGATGGCGTTGGCGCGGGCGCGCGCAACCGCGTTGGCTTCGGCGATCTCGCTCGCGGTCATGACGCCGGCCAAAGACTGGCGCAGATCGTCGAGGTTTTGCGCAAGCTGCGGCGAGATGCCTTCATGGCTGTCGGCCATCTCAAGCCAGGCATAGGCCTCGACGGGGTCTTGCTCGACCCCGAGGCCTCTCGTGAACAGCACCGCGAGAAGATACTGGCCCTCCGCATTGCCCGCGTCGGCGGCCTGGCGCAGCAGGCGCGCGGCGACCTCCTGATCGCGCGCCACACCTTCGCCTTCCAGCGACATCAGCCCCAGTGCAACAACCGCGTTGGTCTGGCCCTGTTCGGCAGAAAGGCGGAACCATCCGGCGGCGGCGGCCGGGTTGGGTTCAATGTGTTCGCCGTTGAGAAAGGCAAGGCCAAGATTGTACTGCGCGGTTGCGTGTCCTTGCTCGGCGGCGCGCTGAAACCATTCGATTGACGCAATGGGATTCACGCCCACGCCCTGGCCGATCATATAGAGCGTCCCGATATTATATTGCGCGTCTTGGTGGCCCTGCTCGGCGGCGGCTTCGAACCAGCGGGCGGCTTCCGCATGGTCGCGTTCGAGCCCGATACCGTTGACATACATGTTCCCCAGATCGAACTGGGCGTACATGTGACCGCGCCGCGCCGATTCCTCCATCCAAAGGGCGGCTGTTGCTTCATCCACAGCGACACCGCCCACGCCTTCAAGAGCGATGATGGCCAAGGCGTATTGCGCGTCCATTTGGCCTTGCTCGGCCGCCGCCACGTACCAGCGCAGGGCCTCGCCCATATTCGGGCGCACCGCCTGGCCTTCGATATACATAAGCGCCAGAACCGATTGCGCATCCGCATTGCCCGCCTCGGCCAGCGTGTGAAGCTCGCTTAGCGCTTGCTGATACTCGCCGTCATTGTAGGCGGCGAGGGCGCTGGCAAAGTCCGCGCGTGCGGGGGTTGCCGCAAGCGGGAGGAGGACTGCCAGGAAAAGTAACGTGCGGGGGATCATGGGCGCATTCTAACGACAATTTATGGCTTTGCCAGCCGGTCAAAGATTTCGTTGAACGCCGCAACCGCCGCGCCGCTGCCGCCGGGGTGGCTCCAGACCCCGCTTGAAACCGCAAGGAAATCTGCCCCGGCCACAACAAGTGTTTCGGCGTTATCCACAGTTATTCCCCCGATCGCTACACAGGGCGTGGTCATGAGGTCCGCCCACCAATTGAGGATATCCACAGGGGCTTGCGTCTTGGGTTCTTTGGTGGCTGTGGGGAAAAAAGCGCCGAAGGCCACATAGTCCGCGCCCGCCTCGGCGGCTTCCATGGCGAGGTGGCGGCTGTCATGACAGGTGACGCCGACGACACAGTCCGGCCCCAGTGTTTTGCGCGCCTCGGCGTAGCTGGCGTCGTCCTGCCCCACATGCACGCCGTCGGCGCCTGCTTTAAGGGCAAGGTCGGGACGGTCGTTGACGATCAGCGCCACGCCGTAGGCCTCGCAAATGGGTTTGAGCGCGCTTGCTGCTTCGAGCACCTCATCGTCTGTTGCGTCCTTAAGCCGTAACTGAAGAGACGCCACGTCGCCCGCGGAAAGGGCTGCTTCAAGTTCGCGCGCAAACGCCGCCAAACCCGGAAGGCTTGGCGGCGTGATGAGGTAAAGACGGCAGCGGGTTTCGTTCAACGCCTATGCCGCTTCCTTTTCCATGGCCTCGGTCCACTTGCCTTGGGCGGCGAGGCCGTTCATGCGCGCGCGGTGCGCGAAAGCAGCTTGCGCGGCGGCTTCGTTTTCCGCCTTGCCGCCCCAGGCGTTGAGGGCTGCGTGCTGGAGCGCCCGGCCATAGGAGAACGAAAGCGTCCACGGCATGTCATAGGCCGCGTTCATGGCCGAAAGGTGCGCGGTCGCTTCTTCATCCGACTGCCCGCCCGAAAGGAAACAGATGCCGGGCACGGAGGCGGGCACGCAATTCTTCAGAACACGGACGGTCTTTTCCGCTACTTCCTCGACGCCCGCGCGGTTGCTGTTGGTAGTGCCGGAAATGACCATGTTGGGCTTCAGGATCGTGCCTTCAAGGCGAACCCCTGCGTAGAAAAGTTCCAGATAGGTTTCCTTCAGCGCCCAGGTGGTGACGTTGTAACAGGTGTCGATGTCATGATCGCCGTCCATCAGAACTTCGGGCTCGACGATGGGAACAAGCCCGCCCTCCTGGCAGATCGCCGCATAACGGGCGAGGGCGTGGGCGTTGGCGTGAATGGCGTTGTGGGATGGCAGCCCCGCGCCGATGTTGATCACCGCGCGCCACTTGGCGAACTTGGCGCCAAGCTCCACATATTCCGCCACCCGCTCGCGCAAGCCGTCGAGGCCTTCGGTTACTTTTTCGCCGGAAGAATGGGCAAGGTCCTTCGCGCCCGTGTCCACCTTGATGCCGGGGAAGGCGCCGGTGTCGGCAATCACTTTGGCGAGCGGCGTTCCGTCCTTGGCCTTTTGGCGGATGGTCTCGTCGAACAGGATCACGCCGGAGATATGCTCGCGCATGGCACCCGTGGTGCGGAACAGCATTTCGCGGTAATCGCGGCGGTTATCCTCGGTGGAGTCCGTGTTGATCGAGTCAAAGCGCTTCTTGATGGTGCCGGTGCTTTCGTCCGCCGCAAGAATGCCTTTGCCCGGTGCGACCATGGCTTCGGCCACTTTTGCCAATTGTTCGTTCATGTTCCCACTCATCCTCTTTCTTTCGGTTCTAATCCTCTTGGCTGAGCGCCGCGACCCCCGGCAGCTCTTTTCCTTCCAGCCATTCCAAAAACGCGCCTCCCGCAGTGGAGACATAAGTGAACTTGCCCGCGACCCCGGCAGCGTTTAATGCCGCAACCGTGTCGCCCCCACCGGCGACGGAGGTAACTTGGCCCGCATCCGTCAGCGCGGCGGCTTTTTGCGCGGCGGCCACAGTGCCCGCATCGAAGGGCTTTATCTCGAACGCGCCGAGCGGCCCGTTCCACAAAACGGTCTTGGCGCTCTCGAACCGGCGGCAGATCTCCGCGACGCTCTCGGGGCCCACATCCAGGATCATATCATCCGCGCCCACATCCGCCACATCAACCGTGCGGTGGGGCGCGCCTTCCGCAAACTCGCCCGCCACCACCGCGTCCGTGGGCAGGAAGAGGGCGCAATCGGCGGCCTTGGCTTTGGCGAGGATGGCGCGGGCGGTCTCGCCCAGGTCGTGCTCGCAAAGCGATTTGCCCACGGGGGCGCCTTGGGCGGCCAGAAACGTGTTCGCCATGCCGCCGCCGATGACGATGGCGTCCACTTTGTCGATGAGGTTGTTCAGAAGATCGAGCTTGGTTGAAACCTTCGCTCCGCCGACCACGGCGATCACCGGGCGTTCGGGCGATTGCAGCGCGCCTTCGAGCGCCTCAAGCTCGGCCTGCATGGCGCGGCCCACATAAGAAGGCAGCTCGCGGGCCAGCCCCACCGTGGTCGCGTGGGCCCGGTGGGCGGCGGAAAAGGCGTCGTTCACGTAAACATCGCCTTCGCCCGCCATCTCCCGCGCGAAGGCCGGGTCGTTGGCTTCTTCGCCCGGATGAAAGCGGGTGTTTTCCAAAAGCAGCACATGGCCGGGCGCGAGCGCCTCGGCGGCTTCGCGCACCTTGTGGCCGATGCAGTCGTGCACAAAGAAGACGGGTTCGCCCAGCGCGCGCGCCAGTGCATCGGCGACGGGGGCAAGGGACATCCCGGGCACCACTTTGCCCTTGGGCCGCCCAAAGTGGGAAAGCAGCATGACTTTCGCGTTGCGTTTCTTCAGTTCACGAATGGTCGGCAGCACGCGCTCAATGCGGGTCGCGTCGGTCACCTTGCCGTCTTTCATGGGCAGGTTCAGATCGACGCGGCAAAGAACGCGTTTTCCTTCGACGTTGGCCTTGTCGAGCGTCTTATACCCCAAACGCAAAGCTCCCTAGATGAGCTTCGCCATGGCAACGGCCGTGTCGCTCATGCGATTGGCAAAGCCCCATTCGTTGTCGTACCAGCTCATCACCCGCACCAGCTTGCCTTCGATCACTTGCGTTTGCGGCAGCGCCACCGTGGATGACGCCGGGTTGTGATTGAGATCGGCGGAGACGAGCGGCACGTCGGTGGCGTCGAGCACGCCCGTGAGCGGGCCTTTGGCGGCGGCGATGAGCGCGCTGTTTACTTCATCCACAGTGGTCTCGCGGCCCGGCACGAACTTAAGGTCGATCAGCGAAACATTGGGCGTCGGCACCCGCACGGCGGAGCCGTCGAGCTTGCCCTTAAGCTCCGGCAGCACCAGGCCCACGGCGCGGGCCGCGCCCGTGGACGTGGGGATCATGGAAACCCCCGCCGCGCGCGCGCGGTAAAGGTCCGAATGCATGGTGTCGAGGGTCGGCTGATCGCCGGTGTAAGCGTGGATGGTGGTCATGTAGCCGCGCTCGATGCCCACAAGGTCGTTCAGCACTTTCGCCACCGGCGCAAGGCAGTTCGTCGTGCACGAAGCGTTGGAGACCACCGTGTCTTCAGGGGTAAGCGTGTCGTGGTTGACCCCATAGACGATGGTCTTGTCCGCTTCGCTCGCGGGGGCGGAGACGAGCACGCGCTTTGCGCCCGCCGTTAGGTGGGCGGCGGCTTTTTCCTTGGAAGCAAAAAGCCCGGTGCATTCCAGCGCGATGTCAACGCCCAGGTCTTTCCAGGGCAACTCCTTGGGGTCGCGGATGGCGGTCACTTTCATGGGGCCGCGGCCCGCATTGATGGTATCGCCCTCCACTGTCACGTCCGCGGGCAATTTTCCGTGTACGGAATCCCATTGCAGCAAATGCGCGTTGGTCTCGACGGGCCCCAGGTCGTTGATGGCGACCACGTCCACGTCTTTGCGCCCGCTTTCCAAAATGCCGCGCAGCACCAGGCGGCCGATCCGCCCGAACCCGTTGATCGCTACTTTGACCGCCATGTCCCGTTCTCCTCTTTCCCCGAGTGGCCCGCCGCCTTTATGGCCCAGGGCCCGCGTTCTTTGGTTACGAATTCAGTTTGTCTTTGGCCATTTGCACAACGGCCTCGGCGGTGATGCCGAAATGATCGAAAAGGTCCCCCGCGGGCGCACTGGCGCCGAAGCCCGTCATGCCCACAAAGCCGCCATTTGCGCCGGCGAAGCGTTCCCAGCCCTGATCGGCGCCCGCTTCAATGGCGATGCGCACGGTACCGTCATCGCGGGTAAAGGTCTCGTCCGCCAGCTCCCATGAGGGGACGGAGATAACCCGGGTGCCGATGCCGCCTGCTTGCAGGGTTTCGCGCGCCTCGAGCGCGAGGGCGACTTCCGAGCCCGTGGCGAACAGGGTGACTTGCGCTTCGCCTTCCGCACCCGCCAGTTCATAGGCGCCCTTGGCGCAAAGATTTTCGTCCGTATGCGTTGTTCTTACCAGCGGCACATTTTGCCGCGTCAGTGCAATCACGCTGGGGCCATCTTTCCGTTTGAGCGCAAGCTCCCAGCACTCGGCGGCTTCCACCGCGTCGGCGGGGCGGAAGACGGCCATGTTCGGGATCGCGCGCAAAGACGCGAGGTGCTCGATGGGCTGGTGCGTGGGCCCGTCTTCGCCGAGGCCGATGGAATCGTGCGTCATCACATAGATCACGCGCACGCCCATGAGCGCCGACAGCCGCATGGCCGGGCGGCAATAATCGGAGAAGACCAAAAACGTGCCCGAATAGGGAATGACGCCGCCATGAAGCGCCATGCCGTTCATGGCCGCCGCCATGCCGTGCTCGCGGATGCCGTAGTGGATGAACCGCCCTCCATAGTTCTCGGCATTGAGCAGCTCCGCGCCCTTCCAGTCAGTGTTGTTGGAGCCCGTAAGGTCGGCCGAGCCGCCGATGGTTTCGGGAATGACCTCGTTGATCACTTGCAGCGCCGCGCCGGAGGACTTGCGCGTGGCGGCGGGTTTGGCATTTTCCGTGAGCGCTTTCTTGTGGGCGTTCAGTTGGGCGGAGAGGTCGCTTGAAATCTCGCCGCCGATGGCGATGTCGAACGCCGTGGCCTGGGGGCTGGCATTGTGCCGTGTCACCCAGGCCTCATAGTCCGCTTGTCCCCGCGCTCCCGCCGCGCGCCAATGGGCCAGCACATCTTCGGGCACCGTGAAAGGGGCGTGGGGCCAGCCCAGCGCCTCGCGCGCGCCGGCGATTTCTTCTTCGCCCAGCGCCGCGCCGTGGGTGGCGGCGGTGCCCGCCTTGGTGGGGGCGCCATAGCCGATAGTGGTCTTGCAAGCGATGAGCGAGGGCGCATTTGCCTTCTGCGCGGCGGCAATGGCGGCGGCGACCGCTTCGGGCTCGTGACCATCGACGCGGGTGACGTGCCAGCCGCTCGCTTCAAAGCGCGCGAGCTGGTCGGTGCTGTCGGAAAGGCTCACCGCGCCATCAATGGTAATGTCATTGTCATCCCACAGAACGATCAGCTTACTGAGCTTCAAGTGTCCGGCGAGGGTGAGCGCTTCCTGGCTGACCCCTTCCATCAGGCAGCCATCGCCCGCGATCACATAAGTAAAGTGATCGGTAAGATCGTCGCCGAAACGTGCGTTGAGGTAACGCTCGGCGATTGCCATGCCCACCGCGTTGCCAAGACCCTGGCCCAGGGGCCCGGTGGTGGTCTCGATGCCGGGGGCGTGGGCGTACTCTGGATGCCCGGCGGTGCGTGAGCCAAGCTGACGGAAGTTTTCAATTTCTTCCATCGTCATGCCGTCGTAGCCGGTGAGATGCAGCAGGGAATAAAGCAGCATCGAGCCGTGGCCCGCGCTCAGCACAAAGCGGTCGCGGTCGGGCCAATCGGGATGGCGCGGGTCGTATTTCAAGAAGCGCGTGAACAGCACCGTCGCCGCGTCGGCCATGCCCATGGGCATCCCCGGGTGGCCCGAGTTCGCCTTTTGCACCGCGTCCATGGCGAGGGCGCGAATCGCATTGGCCATGGCTTTGTGGGTATCGGGGTCGTTGAGGCCCCCGGAAGAGGCCCCCGCAAGGGTGTCGATTGTGGTCATGGCGGCGCCTTCTTACCCGCTGTGGAAGGCGCTTTGCAACAGATTCAGAAGCCCAAGGCAAGCTCGCGCGTTGACGCATGAAATACCGTGGTTCTATGGTTTTTATTGATTCTCCTGAGAGGCGACCAAATGGAACAGCTCATCGCAGCGCTCGACAGGCTCCAGACAGCCCTCGAAACCCTTGAGACCGCCGCCGAGGCGCGCCTGGCGCGCGGCGACGGACTCGCCGACGCCGAAGGGGTCATCGAGGAATTGCGCGCCGAGCGCAACGAACTCGCATCGGAACTCGAAACCTTGCGCAGCGAGGCGGTGTCGCTGGAGCGTGTGACCGAGCAGGTCTCGGGCCGGCTCGACGGCGCCATCGCCGGTATCCGCGAAGTGTTGGAGGGCTAGGACCATGGGACAGATCACCGTCGGCGTTAACGGGCGCAATTACACGGTCGGTTGCGACAACGGCCAGGAAGAACACATCGCCGAGCTTGCCGCCTATATCGATCACCATATCGCGGAACTTAAAGAGTCCATGGGCGCGGTGGGCGACACCCGGCTTATGCTGCTCGCGGGGCTCATCGTCGCTGACGAGCTTTCCGAAACGGTTGCAAAACTCGAAGACCTTGAGGCCGAGCTTGAAGGCTTGCGTCAGTCCCAGCAAAGCGTCGAAGGCAAGGCCAACGGCTTTGAAACCCAGGCGGTCCAGCTGATCGATGGCATCACCGCGCGGATCGACGATATCTCCGCGCGCCTGAACGCTTAACGAGGCATTTTCCACCTCTTTAGAAACCGCGCCGTCTGCACTACATTGTGCGGGCGGGAACTGTCCGGTGCGTGAGGGGTCAAAATCCCTGGGGCCGTTACCCATCTTCTCGGGAGCTGTCCCTGCCCTTGACCGTGGTCTCGGGCATCACGGCGCCCACCTGTCTTCGGGCAGGCCACAGAGGATGACATGGTGCCCCCACGGCCGGCCGGTCCCGCAACCACCTTGCCCTGGAATGGACGAACATGGACAAAGCCGCTTTGAGGTCGAGGCTGCAGGGAATTCGCGACGGCCTCGCCCTTGGCGATGCAGGCGTGCGGCTAATCCGGTCATTCGCTGAGACGGGACTGGCGGCAAATGTGGTGGCGGGGTACTGGCCCATCGGATCGGAAATCGACTCCCGGCCCCTGATGGCGGCGCTGCGGGAAAAAGGCGCGATGGTGTTGCTCCCGCGCGCCCAAAAAAATGCGGCGGTCATGACCTTTCACCTTTGGGGGGATGCGGCGCCCGCATCCCGCGACGGCATGGGTATCCCGGCGCCCTCCGCCGATGCGGAGGTCCTGCGGCCCGACCTTGTGCTCGTCCCGCTTCTGGGGTTTGACAAGCGCGGGGGCCGGATCGGATATGGGAAAGGGTTTTACGACCGCTGCTTTGCCCAGTTGCGGCGCGAAGGCTCGGTGACCGCGGTAGGTCTTGCCTATGCCGCGCAGGAAGTGGATGAAGTGCCGCGCGAGGCGCACGATGCGCTGCTCGATTGGGTGATCACCGAAGAGGGCGTCAAAGCGCGCCCGTAAATATCTGTGGACGGATGAATTTATGAGATTGCTCTTCTTGGGAGATATTGTGGGCCGGCCGGGGCGCGAGGCGGTGTTCGAGCACCTGCCCATGCTGAAGGACCGGCTTCAGCCCGATTTCATCATCGCAAACGGTGAAAACGCCGCCGCCGGTTTCGGCATCACGCGCAAGATTTGCGAGGGGCTGTTCGAGGCGGGCGTCGATGTCATCACCTCCGGCAATCATGTGTGGGACCAGAAAGAAGCGCTCGGTTTTATCGACGATGAGCCGCGGCTCTTGCGTCCACTCAATTTTCCGCCTGGAACGCCGGGCCGGGGCGTGGGCCTGTTTGAAAGCAAAAGCGGCCATCAGGTGCTGGTGATCAACGCCATTGGGCAGCTTTTTATGGGCATGACGTCGGAGCCCTGGGCGCCGGTGGAAGAAGAGCTGGCGCGCGCGCCGCTTAAAGAGGTTGCCGATGCAATCGTCGTCGATTTCCACGCCGAGGCGACATCCGAAAAAATGTCCATGGGGCATTTTGTGGATGGCAAGGCGAGCTTCTGCGTCGGAACCCACACCCACGTCCCAACGGCGGACACTATGATCCTGCCCGGGGGCACGGCCTATCAGACCGACGCGGGCGCCTGCGCGGTCTATGACTCGGTGATCGGCATGGATAAGGAAGAGCCCGTGCAGCGCTTCATCACCAAAGTGAACAAGGCGCGGCTCACCCCGGCTGAGGGAGAGGCCACCTTGTGCGGCACTTATGTTGAGGTTGCAGACGAAACCGGCCTTGCCGCGCGCATCGAGCCCGTGCGCGTGGGCGGGCTGTTGACGCCGCATATTCCCGCCGTTTAGACCCTTTGCCCGAAAAGGGGGTTTGCCATGGCCGGCCATTCCAAATTCAAGAACATCATGTACCGCAAAGGCGCGCAGGATGCGAAGCGCTCCAAGATGTTCTCAAAACTGTCGAAGGAAATCACCGTCGCCGCGAAACTGGGCGACCCCAATCCGGATTCAAACCCGCGCCTGCGCCTCGCCATTCAAAACGCGCGCGCGCAGTCCATGCCCAACGACAATATCAAGCGCGCCATTCAGCGCAGCCAAGGGGGCGACGCGGACACTTACGAAGAGTTGCGTTACGAAGGATTCGGCCCCGGCGGCATCGGGCTCATCGTCGAGGCGCTCACCGACAACAAGAACCGTACCGCGGGCGAGGTGCGCGCGGCTTTCACCAAGCACGGCGGCAATTTGGGTGAGACCGGCTCGGTTTCGTTCATGTTCGATCAGGTGGGCAGCTTCGTTTACCCCGCCGATGCGGGCAGCGAGGAAGAGATGCTCGACGCCGCTATCGAGGCGGGCGCGGACGAATGCCTTTCCGATGAGTACGGCCATGAGTTTATCTGCGCGGCGTCGGACTTTGCCGCGGTGAAGGATGCACTTGAGGCCAAGCTCGGCGAAGCCAAGGAAGCCAAGATTGTCTGGAAGCCGCAAAACACCATCGAGGTGGACGCGGACCGGGGCGTGACCCTGCTCAAGCTCATGGAAGCGCTTGAGGACAATGACGACGTGCAGAACGTCTATGCCAATTTCGAAATGCCCGACGAGGTGATGGAACGGCTGGCAAGTTGATGCGCTGTCGCTTGGCCCCGGAATGACACACCCACAAAAGTCATCCCGGAAATCGCGTTAGCGATTGTCCGGGATCTTGCGGCATGGGGTAGGGTCAAGATTCCGGGCTCGGGGTTTCACCCCGCCCCGGAATGACTCATTCGGATTAACCCCTTTTTCCTTGCATCGGACCCCCGCATCAGTTCACCTTGTGTTCTCATCGACTCAGGGGGTCCCCGTGACGGCCACACGCATTCTCGGCATCGATCCGGGGCTTCAGCGCACGGGCTGGGGCGTTATCGACTGCGCCGGGGCAAAGCTCACCCATGTGGCGCACGGGGTCGTCGCCTCAACAGCGAAGGCGGCGCTCGCGGGCCGCTTGCGCGAAATCCATGAGGGGCTCACGGCGGTCATTTTCGCGCACGGGCCTCATACTGTTGCGATTGAGGAAACCTTCGTGAACGTGAATGGCCAGGCAACGCTCAAGCTCGGTCAGGCGCGGGGGGTGGCGCTGCTCGCCGCCGCCGAAGCCGACGTTCCCATCGCCGAGTATTCCCCCAACAGAGTAAAAAAGTCCGTGGTCGGAGCGGGGCACGCAGGCAAGGAACAGATCGGCTTCATGATCGGCGTGCTCCTTCCCGGCGCGCAAGTGAGTGAGGCCGATGCCGCCGACGCCCTTGCCGTCGCCATTACCCATGCGCATTACTTTAGTGCCGCAGCGCGAGGCGCCGCCTAATGGGCCAGCTCACGATCCAGCCCATCGAAGATGGTGACGTGGAAGCCGTTGTCGGTCTGTGGCGCCGCTGCGAGCTGACTGTCCCCCATAATGATCCGCATAAGGACATTGAATTTGCGCGCGGCGGTCCCGCTTCCGATGTGCTGATCGGGCTGTTTGATGGAAAGCTGGTGGCGAGTGCGATGGTGGGGCACGATGGCCATCGCGGCGCGGTCTATTATGTGGCAACCGATCCGGGCGTGCGGGGCATGGGGCTTGGCCGCGCCATTATGGAGGCGGCGGAGGAATGGCTCGCGGACCGCGGCGTCTGGAAGCTCAACCTCGTCATCCGCGATACCAACTTGGCGGTCAAGGCGTTTTACGAATCGATTGGCTATGATGAGGAGCCGCGCGCGTCGATGGCAAAGCGGCTGGGGAACGGCGGATGATCGGCAAGCTGAAAGGTACTGTGGATTCGATCGGCGAGGGCAGCGTCATCGTCGATGTACAGGGCGTGGGCTATGTGGTGTTCGCGCCCGCCCGCGTGATCGCAGCGCTGCCGGGGACGGGGGAGGCGGTGACGCTCGCCATCGAAACCGTGGTCCGCGAAGACATGATCCGGCTTTACGGCTTTGAGACCGAGGCCGAGCGCGACTGGTTCCGCGCCCTCCAAAGCGTGCAGGGCGTGGGCGCCAAGGTGGCCATGGAAATCCTCAGTATCCTGAGCGTTTCGGACGTGGCGAGCACCGTGGCGCTCCAAGATCATGCCGCCGTCGCCCGTGCCAAGGGCGTGGGGCCCAAACTCGCCAAGCGCATCGTGGCGGAACTGAAAGACCGCGCGCCTGCATCGGCCACGGTCATTCCCATGGCAACCGCCATTAAGGGCGGCGGGGCCAAGCCCGACCCGCAAGCGCTTGCCCGCGCCGACGCGGTTTCGGCGCTGGTAAACCTGGGCTACCCTGAGGCGCAAGCCGCCGCCGCCGTCGCTCATGCGCTTGCGCGGGAAGAGGGCGCACAGGAAGTGGAAACCCTCATCCGTGAAGGGCTGAAGGAGCTTTCTCATTGACCCGCAATCCCGCCCTTGATGCCAGTGAGGCCCACGACGACACCGGTGAAACCAGCCTTCGCCCGCAAGTGCTCGACGCCTTTATCGGCCAGGAAAAAGTGCGCGCGAACCTGCGCGTCTTTATCGAAGCGGCCCGGGACCGGGGCGACGCGCTCGACCACGTGCTGCTTTCCGGCCCGCCGGGGCTCGGCAAGACGACGCTCGCCCAAATCATCGCGCGGGAGTTGGGCGTGAACTTTCGCGCCACTTCGGGGCCAGTGATCACCAAGCCCGGCGATTTGGCCGCGATCCTCACGAACCTTGAGCCCCGCGATGTCCTGTTCATCGACGAGATTCATCGGCTGACCCCGGCGGTTGAGGAAATCCTCTATCCCGCCATGGAGGATTTCGAGCTTGATCTCATGATCGGCGAGGGGCCCGGCGCGCGTTCGGTGCGCATCGATTTGCAACGCTTCACCCTTGTGGGCGCGACCACGCGCACGGGGCTCCTCACCACGCCCTTGCGCGACCGTTTCGGCATTCCCCTGCGGCTTGAGTTCTATGCGCCCCATGAGCTTGAGAGCATCGTCATGCGCGCGGGCCGATTGCTTGAACTCCCGCTCACCGAAGACGGCGCCAAAGAAATCGCCAAGCGCGCGCGGGGAACCCCCCGCGTGGCCGGGCGGCTTCTGCGCCGGGTGCGGGACTTCGCTTCCGTCTCGAACGCGGG
>JANQLJ010000154.1 GCA_028280665.1 Alphaproteobacteria bacterium | reverse complement strand
GAACCGGCACCTCGTCCTTGTTCTTGCCCGCGTTGCGGTACTTTTCCTCGACCTTCCACTCGATTGGCAGGCCGTGGCAGTCCCAGCCCGGCACGAAGGAGGCATTGCGGCCCAGCAAAGACTGGGAGCGGCAGACAATGTCCTTCAAGATCTTGTTGAGGGCGTGGCCCATGTGGATTTCGCCGTTCGCGTAGGGCGGGCCGTCGTGATAGCTGAAGACGGGCGCATCCTTGCGGGCTTCGCGCAGGCGGCCATAGAGATCCATCTTCTTCCAGCGCTCGATGACCTCGGGCTCACGCTTGGGGAGCCCGGCTTTCATGGGAAAGTCGGTCTGCGGCAGGAACAGGGTCGGTCGGTAATCGGGGGTTGCGGAATCTGTATCGGACATTTGGGGTCTGGACTCACAAACGCGCCTTAAGGCCTTGTGGCCCCGCGGCGCTCGGTTATCGCTTGAGGGTGGCGTCGTTCTCACTCCCGGTCCGGCTGAAGCGCGGCCTTGTGTACCAAGGTGCCTAAAGCTGAACCGGGCGGCTAATTCGCGCCGGGATGATGGTCCATATCCACTGCATGTGGTGCTTGTAGCAGCGGGAGAGTCGCCACGTAAAGCGCTCGCCGTCCGGTCGCAAAATACTGCGGTCAGCCAAGGATTTTACGCGCGGCGTCAGCGTCCGCCGCAATCTGGGCCTTGAGAGCGTCCAATCCGTCAAACTTCTGTTCGGGCCGGATGAAGCCCACCAGCGAGACGCGCAGATGGGCACCGTAAATGTCGCCGGCAAAATCGAAGAGATTGACCTCGAGCAACACGTCCTTCTTGTTGAAGGTCGGGCGTTTGCCGAGATTGGCGACACCCTTGTAGGTGCCCTTGTGGTCGCCGTCCTCGATCTCGATCTCGACCGCATACACACCCAGTTTCGGCGTCACGACCCCATCGAGCGCCACATTGGCGGTAGGAAAGCCGATGGTCCGCCCACGCTTGTCACCATCCAGCACCCGGCCTTCGATGAACCAGGGCCGGCCCAGCATGTGGGCGGCGTCTTCCACGCGCCCCTCGGTCAGCGCATCGCGGATGCGGGTCGAGGAATAGGCCGCTGCGCCTTCACCGTCACCCTGTGCGGAAATCACCGACACGCCAAAGCCCTCCATGTCCCCCATGTACCGAAGCAGGGTGATGTCCCCTGCCCGGCCCTTGCCGAAGCAGAAATCATACCCCACAGCCACATGTATGGCACCCAGCCCCTCAATCAGGACTTCCGTCACGAACTCCGGCGCGGTCAGCGCCGCCATATGAGCGTCAAACGGGAGAGCGTAGACGATATCGACCCCCTGATCCGCCAGCAGCGCGACCTTGGCGCGGAAGGAGGACAGGCGGAAGAAGGGCGCGTCGGGCGCAAAAAACTGGCGCGGATGTGGCTCAAAGACCATGACCGCAAGCGGCGCGCCCATCTCCCGTGCCAGGTCGCGCGCGGTGCCGATCACCGCCTGGTGGCCCCGGTGCACACCATCAAAATTGCCAATGGCGACAACCGCGCCGCGGGCAATGTCCGGCACATCTGTATGGTGGCGGAATATCCGCATGGGGATGCCGCTGGTCCTTCGAATTCAAACAGAAATTGGCTTGGGCGCGCGGGTTCGGGCTGGCCCCAACTAGGGCGCAGGTGACGAACAGTCAAGTCCGCGGGCATACGGGATACCGGAAACATGCTCGCATCGGGAGATGGATTGGCACGCACAACCCGTGATTGAGAGCGCCCACAACCGCTCGTTTTGCTGTTAACGGTTTTTCAAACCCGTCTGCGTAAATTGTCATCAAGTGCAAAGGAAATGCACGCGTCATTTGATTGAACTGAGGCAGAACGATGGCTGTTAACTTGTCCATGCCCGTGCTTGTAGTCGACGACTATAAGACCATGATCCGGATTATCCGTAACTTGCTCAAGCAGCTTGGCTTCTCCGACGTGGATGAGGCCGCTGACGGCACCGAAGCACTCGGCAAGATGAAGGAACGCGGTTACGGCCTCGTTATCTCCGACTGGAACATGGAGCCGATGACCGG
>JANQLJ010000153.1 GCA_028280665.1 Alphaproteobacteria bacterium | reverse complement strand
TCGGTCATGAGGCGAGAGAGGGCCGCAATCCGGCGCTTTCGTCAAGGAATGCCTTATTTCCCGCCTCCGGGGGGAGTGCCCCGGCTCTATCAAAAAGGCAACTTCCTGGTTGTGTTTTTGCAAATGCCGGTATAAATATAAGCAACCAGGAGGTTGCACTATGGAAGACAAGATTAAAAAGGTGGTCGATCTGGCCGCGCCGGTTTCGCGCGTCTGGAAGGCAATCACCGATCACGAGCAATTTGGCGAATGGTTCCAGGTCAAGCTGGAAGGGCCCTTCAAGGCCGGCGAGCTTTCGCTGGGGCAAATCACGTATCCTGGCCATGAACACATCAGGTGGGTCGCCATGATCGAGTGCATGGAGCCCGAGCGGCTTTTTTCCCTTTCCAGTCACCCGCACATTCTGGATGCGGATACGTACCGCGCCGATGAACCGGCAACGCTGGTCGAGTTCAAACTAGAGCCCACGGATAACGGCACGCGGCTGACGATTATCGAATCGGGCTTTTCCACATTGCCGGAAGACGTAAGAGCGGACATCTTTCGTGGAAACAGCGAAGGTTGGGCCGAGCAAGTCAAGAACATTACCGCCTATGTCGAACGCTAAACCGAAGAAAATTGTATCAGCGCCCGCACCGGTGTTCGCGGCGCTCGGCGACCAGACCAGGCTCAAGCTCGTCTCCAGGCTGTCCGACGGGCGGCCCCGCTCAATCGCTCAGCTTACGGACGGATCGGGACTGACACGCCAGGCGGTCACGAAACACCTGCGGGTTCTCGAACACGCAGGCCTCGTCCGAAGCAGGCGCATCGGCCGCGAAAGCCGCTTTGAATTTACCCCGCGCCCCGTCGAAGACGCGCGAGCCTTTCTCGACCGCGTATCGGCGCAATGGGACGAGGCTATCGCCAGCCTCAAGGCATTCGTCGAAAAAGATTGACGCGGGCTCAGCGCAGCGACGGCAGTAACTTGCGGCCCGCGTCAAGGAAGGCGCCGGCGCGCGCGAGCTGCCGGGCGTTTTCGATGTCGTTCGCAAAGTAGCGGTCCTCGGTGAAGACCGGCACCACCTCACGGATTTTGGCGATGTAGCCTTCGAGCGCGTCTGATGATTTAAGGGGGCGGAGCAGATCCACCCCCTGAGCGGCGGCCAAGAGCTCGATGGCGATGACCGTGTTGGTGTTAAAGGCGATCTCGCCCGCTTTACGCGCGGCGAAGGTCGACATGGAAACGTGGTCTTCCTGGTTGGCGGATGTGGGGATGGAATCGACGCTTGCGGGATGCGCCAAGGTCTTGTTTTCCGAAACGAGGGCAGCGGCGGTCACCTGCGCGATCATGAAGCCCGAATTGAGGCCCGAATCCGTCACCAAAAATGGCGGTTGGCCGCTCATCTTGGGGTCCACCAGCACCGCAAGCCGCCGCTCGGAAATAGACGCGACCTCGCACATGGCAAGCGACAGCATGTCGGCGGCGAAGGCGACGGGCGCCGCGTGGAAGTTCCCGCCGGAAATCGCATCGCCCGTCTCAGCGAAGATAAGAGGGTTGTCGGTGACGGCGTTGGCTTCCACTTCGAGCGTGCGGCCCGCGTCGCGGATCACATCAAGTGCCGCGCCCATCACCTGGGGCTGGCAGCGGAACGAATAAGGATCCTGCACCGTGCCGCATTCGGCGTGAGAGACCTCGATCTCGCTGCCCGCAAGAAGCTCGCACAGGCGCGCGGCCACGTCGATCTGGCCTTGCTGGCGGCGGGCCGCGTGAATGCGCGCGTCAAAAGGCGCGTGACTGCCCCGCAAGGCTTCCACCGAAAGCGCCCCCGCCACGAGGGCCGAGGCAAAGCCCATTTCCGCGCGGAAGAGCGCATCAAGCGCAATCGCATTGGAAACCTGCGTTCCGTTTAGGAGCGCAAGCCCCTCCTTGGGGCCAAGCGAGAGAGGCTCCAGTCCGAGTTTTTTGAGCCCCTCAGCGCCATCCATGATTTCATCGTTGATCCGTATGCGTCCCATACCAAGCTGGGTCGCCACCAGATGCGCAAGCGGCGCAAGATCGCCACTTGCCCCCACCGACCCTTTCCCCGGAATGCAAGGGTAAGCACCTTCGTTATAAAGTGTGAGCAAGCGTTCGATGGTGGCGGGCTTGATGCCGGAAAGTCCCTGAGCGAGGCCGACGATCTTGGTGGCCAGCACCAGCCGCACCACGCGCTCGTCGAGGTAATCGCCCGTGCCGGTGGAATGGGAAAGCACGAGGTTTTCCTGAAGCTTGGTGAGCTGGTCTTGTGCGATGCGCGTTTGGGCCAGAAGCCCGAAGCCCGTGTTGATGCCGTAGATGGTCTCGTCCGAGGCAACAACATCGTTGACAAAGTCATGGCTCGCTTTAATGGCGGGGGCGGTATCGGGGGACAGCGACAGCTTCACCTCCCCCGCCCAAATGCGGCGCAGGTCTTTGAGGGTCAATGTCCCGGGCTTAAGCTCGAATGTGTCCATGCGCCAATCCTATATGCATCAATCCTTCAGCATGGGCAGATCGAGATCGTGTTCACGGGCGCAAGCGATCGCCTCCTCATAACCCGCATCGGCGTGGCGCATGACGCCGGAGGCCGGGTCGTTCCAGAGCACCCGGCCAATGCGCTCCGCCGCGTCGTCGGTGCCATCACAACAGATCACGAGCCCCGCGTGCTGGGAAAAGCCCATGCCCACGCCACCGCCGTGATGGAGCGACACCCAGGTCGCGCCGGATGCCGTGCTGAGCAGCGCGTTCAACAGCGGCCAGTCGGAGATCGCGTCCGAGCCGTCGCGCATGGCTTCCGTTTCCCGGTTGGGGCTCGCCACCGAACCCGAATCCAGATGATCGCGCCCGATGACCACGGGCGCGGTGAGCTCGCCCGTCTTCACCATCTCGTTGAAGGCAAGGCCGAGGCGGTGACGCTGGCCCAGGCCCACCCAGCAAATGCGCGCGGGCAGGCCTTGAAACGAAATGCGCTCCCGCGCCATGTCGAGCCAGTTGTGCAGGTGCGGATCGTCGGGGATCAGCTCTTTCACCTTCGCGTCGGTCTTGTAGATGTCGTCTGGATCTCCTGACAGCGCCGCCCAACGGAACGGCCCCACCCCGCGGCAGAACAAGGGCCGCACGTAAGCGGGCACAAAGCCGGGAAAGTCGAAGGCATTGGCAACGCCTTCTTCCTTCGCCACCTGGCGGATGTTGTTGCCATAGTCGAAGGTGGGCACGCCCATCTCCTTGAAGGCGAGCATGGCGCGCACGTGCTCGGCGATGGAGGCGCGCGCGGCCCTTTCCACTTCGCGCGGCGCGGTTTCGCGCTTGGCGAACCAGTCCTCGATGGTCCAGCCGACGGGGAGGTAGCCGTTGGTGGCATCGTGCGCCGAGGTCTGGTCGGTCACCGCATCGGGC
>JANQLJ010000028.1 GCA_028280665.1 Alphaproteobacteria bacterium | reverse complement strand
TGCCTCTGCCGAGACCACGCCTTTCTTTATCGAGGGCCTTGACGGCCGGGACACGCTCATCGGCGGCAGCGCGGACGATGTGCTGGTCGGTGGGACGAGTAATGATCGCCTCACAGGCAATAGCGGGGCGGACACGTTTGTGATTGCTGATGGAACGGGAAGGGAGGTCATTACCGATTTCGACACGGCTTCCGGCGACGTTATCAATCTTTCCGGCGTGAGCGGCCTTAACAGCTTTGCTGATGTTCAAGCAAGCATGACGTTCCGCGGCGGCAACACCCGGATCAGTACGCCTGCTGGCGACACAATTGTGATCCAGGGTGTTGATATAGCCGCCCTGAGCTCCGATGATTTCGACTTTGGGGTCCCGCCCAGCCCAACATCTATTGAGTCGCACAAATCAATCGTCAGTACGGACCTGGGCGGGCCATCCACCTCTCAGGGCGGCTTTATCTGGCCAGGGGCCGGCTCTATCGGTTTGATTTCTACGTTGACCCAGCCCGAGAATGGTAACCGCTTCACAGATAGTTTTGACCCCGGGGTCATCGGCGAGGTGGCGGCGCTCGATTGGAATGGCGAAGATGGATTCGTTTGGAATGGCTCAGCCACCAACATCGACATGGCTTCAACGAGCGGCCCGGCGGAAGCGAGTTTCAAGGCCGATAGTTTTGTTATGATCGATCCCGTGCGGGCCCGGCCGGTGGAACTCGATGCCCTAAATGCGGATGATTTCCACGTGCTGTCGCAACTGGAAATCGATATCGACAAATCCATTTCCGACGCTCTCGACAGCCTTCATCTCGGGTTCTCGGATCACTTCATCCTCTAGGGGTTCTTGGACCGGCAGGAGAGTTGACCCCCGGCGGTGGCCCCCCTATGTTCCGGGCCCTCGTGGGCCCATAGCTCAGCTGGTAGAGCAACTGACTTTTAATCAGTAGGTCACAGGTTCGAATCCTGTTGGGCTCACCACTTTCGCGCTACGGTGCGGAAGCCGGATGCGAGCGAGGGTGCGAATGGCCGATCTTACCAAGACCGAAGCATGGGCCGCCCTCACCGCTCACGAGAAGACGCTCTCCCGCATGCACATCCGCGACCTTTTTGCCGCGGACCCGAGGCGCCTCGATTGGAGCATCACCGAGGCCGCGGGGCTCACTCTCGATATCAGCAAGAACCGCATCACCGGCGAAACCCTGAAGCTTCTCGTGGATCTCGCCAACGCGCGGGATGTCGCCGGTTGGCGCGGCCGCATGGCAGCAGGTGAGTCCGTAAACACCTCGGAGGGTCGCGCGGCGCTCCACATGGCGTTACGAGGCACGTGCGGACGGGATGCAGACCTCGGGGCAGGGCCGGTTGGCCCCACGGTCAAGGAGGCCCTCAAGCGGTTTTTGGACTTCGCTCGTGGCGTCCATGACGGATCGATTACTGGACCCAGTGGCAAACGCTTTGAAACCGTCATCCATATCGGCATAGGCGGCTCAGACCTCGGCCCGCGTCTCGTAGCCGACGCATTGCGGGCCCACAATAAGAACGGCATCTCCGTCCGCTTTGTTGCGAACATCGATGCGAGCGAGCTTTTGCACGCGCTTGAAGGCACGGACCCGGAAACAACCCTGTTTGTCGTTGCGTCCAAGACCTTCACGACGCAGGAGACGATTGAGAACGCCAAGTCAGCCCGCACGTGGCTTGAAGCGGTCCTGCCCAAGGCGGATGTCCCGGCGCACTTCGCAGGCGTTACGGCAAACACGGATGCCGCCCGCGTTTTTGGAATTGCGGACGCTCAAATCTTTCCGTTTTGGGATTGGGTCGGGGGGCGTTTTTCGGTCTGGTCATCAGTGGGCCTCAGTCTTGCCCTTGCTATCGGCGCCGATGGCTTTGAAGATTTTCTCGCAGGCGCCGCCCAGATGGACGAGCATTTTTGTACCGCACCGTTTGAGCAGAACATGCCGGTTCTGCTCGCGCTTGTCGGGCTCTGGAACAGGAACTTTCTCGAATGCAGCGCCCATGCGGTTCTGCCATACGATCATGGCCTGTCGCTTCTGCCGAGCTACCTCCAGCAACTCGAGATGGAAAGCAACGGCAAGTCGGTCCAACGGGACGGCGCGCCGGTGGATGCCCCTACATCGCCCGCGGTCTGGGGCGTGGCGGGAACCACCGGACAACATGCCTTCTATCAATGGCTCCACCAAGGCACCGACATCGCCTCATCTGATGTTATCCTACCTCTCAAACCCCATCATCATCTGACAGGCCACCATGATATTCTCACCGCCCATGCCATTGCCCAGGCCGAGGCGCTCGCTTTTGGCAGGAATGCGGAGGAGACAAAGGTCGAGCTGGCGGCGGAGGGGCTCAGCGGCGCGCAAATCCAAAACTTGCTGCGGCACCGGACTTTTCCCGGCAACCGGCCCGTTTCCGTGCTGACAATGGAAAGGCTCACGCCAAAAACGCTCGGTGCGCTGCTGGCGCTCTATGAACACAAGGTTTTCACACAAGGCATTCTGTGGAACATTAATTCCTTCGATCAATGGGGTGTCGAGCTTGGAAAAACGGTCGCGGGCAGGGCGCTCGAAGCGCTTGTGGGCGAGGGTCGTTTGGAGGGGTTCGATGCGTCAACCCGCCGTCTCATAGAGGCCGCCAGAATCGCGCGGTCATCAAAGCCCAGTGGAACCTAATCGCCGTATCTCCAAACTTATGAAGCCGATCAACCTAAACCGCCAGGGGCGAATGAAACGCCAGATGTGCCTGCCCGATGGCGTGCGGGTCTATGCCATCGGTGACATTCATGGCCGCCTCGATCTACTTCAAATACTCCATACCAAGATCCAAAAGGATCTTGAGGCCCGCCCGCCTGAAGAGTGCGTACTTGTCTATATGGGAGACTATGTGGACCGCGGACCGCACGCGAACGGCGTTATCAGTGCGCTGATCCGCGGTGTGCCTTTTCAAGCCGAAGCCCATTACCTCAAAGGTAATCACGAGGATGCCCTGCTTACGTTTCTGGACGATCCCAGTTTCCTGCGCATGTGGCGCGACTATGGCGGCGCCGAGACGCTGGCGAGCTATGGGGTCGAGGTCTCCACACCGACAGACGATGAGGACTGGGTCCATGAAACCCACAAAAGGTTCATGGCAGCGCTGCCAAGAACGCACCTTGCGTTCCTGCAAGGCTTGAAACTCTCCTATGAGAAAGGCGATTTTTTCTTTACCCACGCAGGTGTGCGCCCCGGTGTTTCCCTGGAAGATCAGCAGGCGGCAGACCTTCTTTGGATTCGTGAGCCATTTCTTGCCTCCAAGAAGTTCCACGGCAAAGTCATCATCCACGGCCACACGCCTCAAGAGCAGCCAGTGATCAAGACAAACCGCATCGGTATCGACACCGGCGCTTACATCACCGGCGCGCTGACCGCCATTGTTATCGAGGGAACGACCTTCCGCTTCCTTCAGGCCCGCGATCCCAAAGCCCCAGCAAAGCTTGGTGAGCAGCGCGAAAGTGAGACCGCCTGATATGACATCGGCTCAAAGCGTACTGAACGCCATTGAACGCGAAGCGCGCGGCGCGTTCGTTATGGTCGGGGTTTTCAGTTTCTTTTTGAATCTGCTGATCCTCGTCACACCGCTTTACATGTTTCAAATTTTCGACCGGGTTTTGACGAGCGGGCGCACGGAAACTCTTCTGTACCTGACGCTCATCGCCATTGCCGCAATCGGGCTTTATGGCGCGCTTGAGGGCGTCCGCTCGTTTCTACTTGCCCGCGTCAGCCATTGGGTCGAGCGGCGCCTGTCGCGCGAGGTGCTAACGCGCAGTCTTTCGGAAGTAGAGCAGGCTGGCCTCCTGCGCGAGTTTTTCCAGGTCCAGAACTTCGTCGGCTCGCCCAGCGTCGCACCGTTCTTCGATGCCCCTTGGGTGCCGGTGTTCCTGCTTATCATGTGGCTGTTGCATCCCTGGCTTGGCCTACTCGCGCTCGGGGCGGCAATCGTGCTCGTCGTCCTGACGCTCCTGAACGAACGCGCCACGCGGCGGCGCTTTCAGGATGCGCAAAGGGGACAGGGCGGGGTCGCGGCTGCCCTTTCGCAAGCGGCGCGGAATACGGAAGTCATTCAGGCCATGAACATGACGCCCGCGCTTGCGGAGCGTTTGGGCACGCCGCTCGACAAAGCCCAAGACGAATTGCGCGAAGGCGCGGACGTTGCCGGGGTCATCCTTGGAACGACTAAGTTTGTCCGGCTTTCGGTTCAGGTGGGTGTGCTGGGGTTGGGCGCTTATCTTGTGCTTCGGGGCGAGCTTACGCCCGGCGGAATGATCGCCGGTTCGATCATTCTGGGCCGCGCCCTTGCTCCCATCGAACAAGCCATCGGCGCCTGGCGAGGCTTTACCGGCGCGCGGGAGAGCTATCGCCGCCTCAAGGAGGTTTTTGACGCATCACCGGCAGAGACAGAGCGCACAAAGCTCCCCGAGCCCCAGGGGCAGGTGGTTCTAGAGGGGGTCACGTTTGCGCCCCCGGGCGCAGAAGCGCCGGTCCTCAAGGGTGTCAGTTTCGCCGCCGCGCCGGGGCAGGTCCTCGGCATTGTGGGGCCCTCGGCAGCGGGCAAAAGCACGCTTTGCCGCCTTCTTACCGGCGTTGCATCGCCCCAAGCAGGAGCGGTGCGGCTGGATGGCGCCGAGATCGATCATTGGGACCGCGCGCAGCTTGCAAACGCCGTGGGCTACCTTCCCCAGGATGTCGAGCTTTTTGCCGGAACGGTGAAGGACAATATTGCCCGCATGGGCGCGGCCGATGACGACGCCGTGGTGGCCGCCGCGAAGCTTGCCGGGGCGCACGAAATGGTTCTCAAGCTCGCCAAAGGATACGACACGGAGGCAGGAGCCGGCGGCCGGCTTCTCTCCGCCGGTCAGCGCCAACGCATCGGCCTTGCGCGAGCGCTTTACGGCAACCCGAAAGTGCTCGTCCTTGATGAGCCAAATTCAAATCTCGACGAGGAAGGTGAGCGCGCGCTTCTCGGCACGATCTTGCAAGCCAAGGCGAACGGCGCGGCGGTGATTGTGGTCGCGCACCGGCGCACCATACTGCAGGTGGTCGATCTGCTTTTGTTGTTACGCGACGGCGCCGTCGAAGCATTCGGCCCCCGCGACCAAGTCCTTGAAGCCCTGCAGGCGGCGCGCGCAAAAGCGGAGAGCACATCGTGAGCGAAAACACCATATGGTCCGCCATGCGGGGCCCGGTTCTGGTGGGGGCTGGGGTCATCGTCTTCTTTGTGGGCGTGGGGCTCGTCTGGGGTGGCAGCGCGCCCATTGCCGGTGCGACCATCGCCCCCGGCGTTGTAAGCCCGGACGGACGCCGCCGTACGGTGCAGCATCTCGAAGGCGGCATTATCCATCAGCTTCTTATCGAGGAAGGCGAACAAGTCACGGCGGGTGAGCCGCTCATCGTTCTTGAAGAAACCCAGGCCCTCGCCGACTACCGCCGCATCCTTTCACAGCAGCAGACCTTTGCCGCCATGCAGGCCCGTCTCGAGGCGGAGCAAGCCTCCGCCGAAGCGGTTACCTTTCCCCGTTGGCTTTTGGAAGAAAGCGGCAATGCCGCTGTTGCCGAAATCATCGAGACGCAACAGACGCTCTTTGAAACCCGCCGGGTGGCGCAGGAGAACCGCGCCTTGATCCTCGAACAACGGATCGCCCAACTCGATGAGGAGATCATCGGCCTTGAGGCGCAGATCGAAAGCCAGAACAGGCAGCTCGCGTTGATCGCGAGCGAGGTCGAAGATGTCCAGGAGCTTGTCAACAGAGGGCTTGAACGCCGGACGCGGTTGCTGGCCCTGCAACGGCAAGCCGCCGATATCGAAGGCGCGCGCGGCGAGAACCAAGCCAGCATCGCCCGGGCACGTCAAACCATCGGTGAGACCGAGCTTCAGATTCTCAATCTCGAGGCGGACCGGCAGGACGCCATCGCCAACGAGCTGAACCAAGTCCGCTTCGGGCGGGCGGGGGTCGAACAGGAACTTCTGCGCACCCAGGACGTGCTCGCGCGCACCTCCATCACCGCGCCCATATCTGGGATCATCGTCGAAAACCGGTTCTCCACCGTGGGCGGCGTGGTACGGCCAGGTGAGCCCATTCTGGATATTGTCCCTCAAGAGGAAGAGCTGCTTATCGATGCGCGCATCTCGCCCATCGACATCGATTCCGTCGAGATCGGCATGACGGCCCAGGTCATCCTGACCGCCTATTCCCAACGCCGCCTGCCGCGCATTGACGGAATCCTGCGATCCATCTCCGCCGACCGGCTGGTGGATGACGTGACGGGCGAGGCCTACTTCCTCGCGCGTATCGAGGTGGACCTCGCGGAACTCGCGGAATTGGAGGATCAGGTAACCCTAACCGCGGGGATGCCCGCGGAGGTCTATATCCTGACCGGGGAGCGGACGGCTCTTGAGTACCTGCTGGAGCCGGTCCTGCAAAGCTTCCGCCGGGCCTTCCGCGAGGCCTAGGACTTGCATCTTTGAGCAGGACCTTTATGTAAGCGCGGCGCTGGGGATGCGGCAAGACTATCTAATAATACAGATTGGTACTGTATAATCCGGCGCCCGGCGAGGCTATAATGGCTTTCCGCGCGCCACGGGAGTATTGGCGCAAGTGAGTGATCAGAAGGGTAGACCCATGGATCGGCTAGACCGGCTCGAAAGCCAGAGCATGTACATCTTCCGCGAGGCCTTCAATCGCATCGACAACATCGCGATGCTGTGGTCCCTCGGCAAAGATTCCAATGTGATGATCTGGCTCGCCAAGAAGGCATTTTACGGCCATGTGCCGTTCCCGGTCATGCATGTGGATACGGGCCGCAAGTTCCCCGAAATGTACGCTTTTCGCGAAAAATACGCCGAGGAATGGAATCTGAATTTCCTGCGCGAGGAATGCCCGCCCATTGATTCTGTCGATGACTCGCTTCCCCCCGCCGCCCGGTCGGCCGCGCGCAAAACCGAGGGCCTCAAGGCGGCGATCAAAAAGTATAAGTTTAACGCGCTCTTTGCGGGCATCCGCCGCGATGAAGAAGCGCTGCGCGCCAAGGAGCGGGTTTTCTCGCCGCGCGGCCTTGAAGGGAATTGGGATTTCCGTGATCAGCCGCCCGAGTTCTGGGATCAGTACAATACGGATTTTCCGCCGGGCACCCATATTCGCATTCACCCGCTGCTCCATTGGACGGAAATCGACATCTGGGAATACACCCTGCGCGAGGGCATCCCCGTGATCTCCCTCTATTTTGCCAAAAACGGCAAGCGCTACCGCTCCCTCGGCGACAAGGACATCACCTTCCCCGTCGAAAGCAATGCGGGCAGTCTTGAAGAGATCATCGAGGAACTGAAGACCACCAAAGTCTCCGAGCGCTCGGGCCGCGCCATGGACCACGAAGCTGAAGACAGCTTCGAGCGCCTGCGCGCCGATGGATACATGTAAGGGGACGGGCGCATGGATCAGTCGAAGAACCAGGTGACGGCCCCCATTCAGCGCCAGCAGGCGCACCGGGACCTCTTGCGCATTGTGATTGTCGGCCATGTGGATCACGGCAAGTCGACCCTTGTGGGGCGGCTTTTCCATGACACCGACAGTCTGCCCGAAGGCAAGTACGAAGCCATCAAGGCTATGTGCGAACGCCGCGGCATGCCGTTCGAATGGGCGTTTTTGATGGACTCCATGCAGGCCGAGCGCGACCAAGGCATCACCATCGACACCAGCCAGATCTGGTTCCATACCGACAAGCGCGACTACACCATCATCGACGCGCCGGGGCACAAAGAGTTTCTCAAGAACATGGTCACGGGCGCCGCGCAATCGGACGCGGCGGTTCTAATTGTCGATGCGGATGAAGGCATTCAGGAACAGTCCCGCCGTCATGGGTATCTACTGCACCTTCTGGGCGTGCGGCACGTTGCCGTCGCCGTCAACAAAATGGACCTTTGCGAATACAGCGCCGAGCGCTTCAACGAGATCGAGCGGGACATCCGCGCCTATCTTGAGAGCATCGGCGTCTCCCCCAGCTTTGTAATCCCCGTGTCCGCGCGGGAAGGGGACAATATCGCCAGGCCTTCCGACAACATGCCGTGGTATCTGGGGCCGACCATCGTTCAGTCGCTTGATTCTTTCCCTACGCCCACGTCGCCCATTCACCTGCCGTTCCGTATGCCGGTGCAAGACGTCTACAAATTCGATCAGCGCCGCATCATTGCGGGGCGCATTGAGTCAGGCCGCCTGTCGGTCGGCGATTTCGTGCTTTTCTCGCCTTCGAACAAGACGGTACGGGTGAAGTCGATCGAAACCTGGCCCGAAGGCAAAGGGGGCCCCGCGGCCCACGGCGTCGCCGGTCAGTCGGTGGGCATTACGCTCGACGATCAGATTTTTGTTGAACGGGGCGAGATCGTCTCGGGAACCGGAAACCCGCCGATTGAGACAGATGTGTTCCGGGCGCGTCTTTTCTGGCTGGGCCGCAAGCCGCTGGAAGCGGGCGGCCAATACAAAATGAAACTCGCGACCGGTGAAACAAACGTCACGGTGCAGAGCATCGAGCAGATTATCGACACAACGGATCTTTCGCATTCCGGTGCCACCCAGGTCGAGCGCAATCAGGTCGCCGAGGTGATCATCCGGTCCAAACGCCTGGTCGCCATTGACGAGTTTGCGGCACTGCCGCGCACGGGCCGTTTCGTGCTGGTGGACAAGTACGACATTGCCGGGGGCGGCATCATCTCTATGGAAGGCTATGCCGACCAACGGGGGCTCGTGACTCAGCGGTCGACCAACATCACCAAGGTCGAGCACCGCATTTCCGACGACGACCGAGCGCTTAAAAACGGTCACGCGGGTGGGGTTTTGTGGTTCACCGGGCTTTCAGGCGCGGGCAAGTCGACCCTCGCGATCGAACTCGAGCGGCGACTTTTCGACCGGGGCTATCACGTCTTCGTTCTGGACGGCGATAATGTGCGCCACGGGCTCAACGCCAATCTCAGCTTCTCGCCGCAGGACCGCGCCGAGAACATCCGCCGGGTGGGCGAAGTGGCCGCGCTCTTTGCCGGGGCGGGTATGTTGACACTGACAGCTTTCATCTCGCCGTACCGGTCCGACCGCGACCGCGCGCGGGCGGCGGCTGAGCGGGCATTCCATGAAATCCACATCAAAGCGGATATTGAGACTTGCGAGCAGCGCGACCCCAAGGGACTCTATCAGAAGGCGCGCAGAGGCGAGATCAAGGACTTCACGGGCATCTCCGCACCCTATGAGGCGCCGGATAGTCCCGAGCTGACCGTGGACACGGCGGCGCATTCCATTGAAGAATGCGTCGATCAACTCGTGGCGTATGTCGAAGCCAACTTCCGGGTCCGCTAGGCACGAGCCAAGGGCCTCCACCAGGAAAGGGCGTTAATGCGCATCCTTCTGACCGGCGCCGCGGGCTTCATCGGTTTTCACACGGCCAAGGCATTGCTGGAGCGCGGCGACGAAGTTCTGGGCGTCGACAATCTCAACTCGTATTATCCTCCCTCATTGAAAGAAGCGCGACTCACACAACTTGAACCTTATAAAGGGTTTTTGTTTCAGCGCGCCGACATCGCCGACCGCGAGGCGTTACTCGGCGGACTCAAGAACAAACAACTCGACGCCATCGTTCATTTGGCGGCCCAAGCGGGCGTGCGGTACTCGCTCGATCATCCTTTTGAGTATGCGGATGCAAATCTCGTCGGCCACCTGACCATGCTGGAACTTGCCCGCGCGCAGGAGGGCCTCAAGCACTTTGTCTATGCGTCGTCCAGCTCGGTTTATGGCGGCAATACGAAGCTGCCTTTTTCCGAAGACGATGCGGTGGACCGGCCCGTGTCCCTTTATGCGGCCACGAAGCGGTCGTGCGAGCTAATGAGCCACACCTACGCGCATCTTTACGGTATTCCGCAAACGGGTCTCAGGTTTTTTACCGTCTACGGGCCCTGGGGGCGGCCGGACATGGCTTATTGGACGTTCACCCGGGACATTCTTGAGGGCACACCGATCCGCGTTTTTAACGGTGGCGACATGGCCCGGGACTTCACTTATATCGACGATATCGTCGAGGGGGTGATTGCGGTGCTGGACGGCCCGCCCGAGGGTAAGGAGCCTCATCGCATCTACAACATCGGGAATAACAAGCCGGAGCAGCTCACCGACTTTATTGCGCTGATCGAAAACCTCACGGGACGAACGGCCGAGAAGATCATGGAGCCCATGCAGCCCGGCGACGTGCAAGCGACCTATGCGGACATTACCGCCATCAACCGCGATTTTGGCTTCAAGCCCCGCACTCTTTTGAGCGAGGGGCTTCCCAAATTCGTCGAGTGGTACAGGGCTTACAACGGATAGACCATGAGCCAACCGCGCGCGCTTATAACCGGCATTGCCGGGCAGGACGGGGCGTACCTCGCAAAGCTACTGCTCGATAAGGGATACCGGGTTGCGGGGATCGACCTGCCGGGAACCTCCGTCCTCCCTATGCCGGACGGTGAGGACCTGAACGCCCGCGTGGATTTGATCCACGGAAACATTCTCGACCGCGCTCTTTTGGACGAAACCCTTGCCCGCATCGCACCGGCGGAGGTTTATCACCTTGCCGGGCGAACCCATGTGGGCGAGAGCTTCGAGCATCCGGATGAAACCATCGACGTTAATGTCGCGGGCACGGAGACGCTGCTTGACGCGATTACTGCCCTAGAAGCCCCCGCGCGGCCCCGCATCTTCCTGGCCTCAAGCTGCGAGATCTTTGGCCCTGGAGGCGGGCAACCGTTTGACGAAGCATCGCCCCTCGATCCGCAAAGCCCTTACGGCCGCTCGAAGGCACTTGCGTTCAAGGCAGCGCACGATGCCCGAACCAGGCACGGCTTGCATCTTTCAAATGAGATTCTCTTCAATCACGAAAGTCCGTTGCGGCGCCCTGATTTCGTCACGCGCAAGATCACCATGGCTGCGGCGGCCATAGAGGCGGGCCGCGCAACTGGCCTCGCGCTCGGCAATCTTGATGCGGCGCGTGACTGGGGCCATGCGCCGGAATTTGCCGAGGGCATGTGGCGCACGCTGCAACAGCCCGAAGGCAGCGACTACGTGCTGGCGACGGGGATCGCACATACTGTCCGCGACTTCGCCGAAGCCGCCTTTGCCGAAACGGGCCGCACCCTCGAGTGGCGCGGGGAAGGGGCGGAGGAAGTAGGTTGTTGCTCGAAGAATGGCGCAATACTTGTCAGGGTCGATCCCAACCTCTTCCGCCCCGGCGATGTCTCTGTGCGCATCGGCAATGCAAGCAAGG
>JANQLJ010000150.1 GCA_028280665.1 Alphaproteobacteria bacterium | reverse complement strand
AGGCGTTGCGGGCCGCGCAACTGAAATGCTCAATCTCACAGAGGCCGCGACGGAATAGTCCGCGCGCCCGGGTCAGGATCGGAAACCATATGGGTCACTATCAGCGTTATTTTGCCGTTTGTGCCGGGGCGGGTCTGCTGCTGGTCTTGGGGGCCTGCAGTACCGTGCAAGACGTGATCGCGGGCGCAGGGCCTGAAGAGACCGTGTCGGGCGAAACGGTTTCGGTTCTTACTCTTGAGGAAAATCTGGTGGCCGATCCGCGCATTGCGGACCTGCCGGTCAATTTGCCCAACGCCTATACCAACACCCAGTGGCCGCAACCGGGCGGCGCCCCCACCAACGCCATGCAGCATCTTGAGCTTGACGGTCAGCTCAACCGCGCGTGGCAACGCAATGCGGGCGTGGGGAACCGTTCCAACACGCGGCTGACAGCATCGCCGGTGATCTCCGATGGCCGCTTGTTCGTGCTTGACGGGGATACGCAGATTCTTGCCCATGATGCGGAAACCGGCCAGCGCCTGTGGCGGGTGAGCCTCCGCCGTCAGGGTGAAGCGCGGCGGTCGGGCTTTGGCGGCGGGGTCGCCGTCGCGGTCGACCGGGTCATTGCGACCACGGGCTTTGGCGATATTGTCGCGCTCAATGTGGAGACCGGCGAGGAGCTGTGGCGCCGGGATGTGGGCATTCCCATCCGCACGGCGGCAACGGTGGTCGCCGGCCGGGCCTTCATTGTCACTACGGACAATCAGTTGCTTGCCGTCGATACGAACGACGGCAGCGTTTTGTGGAACCAGCGCGCTTTTCAGGAAAGCGCGGGCCTTCTCGCGGCGACCAGCCCCGCGGCCACCAATGACGTGGTGATCGCGCCCTTTACCTCGGGCGAGCTGGAAGCGGTGCGGATTCAGACCGGCAGTGTCGCCTGGTCGGATCAGCTTACGCGCACCGGCAATTTCACGCCGCTTGCGAACATCAACGCCATCGCCGCGCGGCCTGTCATTTCGGACGGGCGCGTCTATGCCATCAGCCACTCGGGCCGCTTTGTCGCCATCGACCTGCGCACCGGCGAGCGCATCTGGACCGCCAATGTGTCGAGCACACAAACGCCGTGGGTCGCCGGCAATTTCGTTTATGTGGTGACCTTGGATGCGGAGCTCGTGTGCATATCGACCCGCGATGGCCGCGTGCGGTGGATCACCGAGCTCGACCGCTGGAAGAACGATGCGCGTGAACGGGGCGCCATCCAGTATGTGGGGCCGGTGCTGATCTCGGACCGCTTGGTGGTGATCTCGTCGCAAGGGCGGCTGGAGGAATACTCGCCCTTCACCGGCGAACAGCTCAGCTCGACCCGCGTGGGCGATCCGGTGTCGCTGCCGCCCATCGTCGCCAACAACACGCTTTACGTCTATTCCGACGATGCGGACCTCATTGCCTTCCGGGGCCTCGGCGATACGCGCCAGCCGGGCATATTGGAGTCGTTGCTTTCGGACGATGAAGAACCTCAAAGGCGCGCCGCACTCGAACCCGCCGAAGACGAAGCGGACGGCGAGGACGAAGAAGGCCGGGGGTGGTTCAGATGGCCCTGGTCGTCGCAATAGTCGGCAGGCCAAACGTCGGCAAATCCACGCTTTTCAACAGGTTGGTGGGTCAGCGGGTCGCCCTGGTAGACGATATGCCGGGGGTGACGCGCGACCGGCGCGAGGGCGAGGCTAACCTCGGCGACCTTGCATTTCGCGTGATCGACACCGCAGGGCTCGACGAGGCGGCGGAGGAAAGCCTCGAGGGCCGCATGCGCGCGCAAACCGAAATGGCGATTGCGGAAGCGGACGTGACTTTGTTCCTGGTGGACGCGCGCGCGGGGCTCACGCCTGTGGACGAACATTTCGCCGAGCTTTTGCGCAAAGGCGGGCGGCCGGTGATCGTCGTCGCCAACAAGTGCGAAGGCCGTGGCGGGGAGGCGGGTGCGCTCGAAGCCTACCGTCTGGGCCTTGGCGATCCCGTGGCGGTCTCCGCCGAACACGGCGAGGGCATGGGCGATCTTTATGCGGCGCTCGAACCCTTCGATGCGGCTGCTGCCGAGGCCCAAGCGCTTGAAGGCGAAATGAACGATGCGGACAAGCCGCTTCGTATCGCCATCGTCGGGCGGCCCAATGTGGGCAAGTCCACACTCATCAACCGCATCATCGGCGAAGAAAGACTGCTCACCGGCCCGGAGGCGGGCATCACCCGCGATTCCATCGCCATCGACTGGGTGTGGCAGGACCACAAGATCAAGCTCTTCGACACCGCCGGGATGCGCCGCCGCGCGCGGGTGACCGAAAAGGTCGAAAAACTTTCGGTGGGTGAGACCTTGCGCGCCATCCGCTTTGCCGAAGTGGCGGTCGTCATGATGGATGCGGGCGAAGCGCTCGAAAAACAAGACTTGCAGATTGTGGACCTGGTGTGCCGCGAGGGCCGGGCGCTCGTGCTTGCGCTCAACAAATGGGATCTTGTTGAAAACAAAAAGGAAGCGCTGGCCGATCTAAAGGAACGCACCCACCGCCTGCTGCCGCAAGTGCCGGGCGTTCCCGTGGTCACCATGACCGCGGAACAAGGGCGCGGCACCGAAGCGCTGATGAAAGCGGCGCTCAAGGTCTACGGGCATTGGAACCAGCGCGTGGCGACGGGTGAGCTTAACCGCTGGCTCGAAGCGGCGACCCAGCGCCATCCGCCGCCCGCGGTTCGTGGGCGCCGTATCCGGATCAAATACATCACCCAAACGAGCGCCCGCCCGCCAACCTTCGCCGCCTTTACCCAGCGCGCGGACAAGCTGCCCGACTCTTACGTGCGCTACCTGATCAACGGGCTGCGCGAGGCGTTCGACATTCCTGCGGTGCCCATCCGGCTCAACCTGCGCAAGCGCGAGAACCCATACGACCAGGACAAGGGCGCGGCGAAGGGTAAACCAAAATAGCTGCCACCCCCACCCGGTGCTTCGCACCGACCTCCCCCGTCAAGGGGGAGGTTGTAAAGGTGCGGTCACCTCTTCCTTCCCCCCTTGAGGGGGAAGGATAGGATGGGGGGTCTTGAATAAGGATGGGGCGGAGGGAGGTGCAAGATTCCGGGCTCCTCGCTTCGCTCGGCCCCGGAATGACGGCGGGTGCTAACGCCGAAAATGAACGATCTCGCCGTTGAGAGTGCAGGCAGGGCCAGCGAGTTCCAAAAACAAAGGCACGATGTCACGCGGGTGTGGCAGCGTTTCAGTATCCTCCCCCGGAAAGGCCTTCGCGCGCATGGCGGTGCGCATGGGCCCCGGATTGATGAGGTTCACGCGCAGGTTCGTCTTTTCGTTCTCGGCAGCGTAGATCTGCCCCAGCATGTTGAGCGCTGCCTTGGAAACCGAATAGGCGCCCCAATAGGCAAGGGGCCGGTCGCCCGCGCCGGAAGTGACGAAAATCGCCCGGCCCGCGTCCGATTTCTGCAGCAGCGGATCGAGCGTGCGGATCATCATCCAGCTTGCGTTGACGTTGATGTCCATGACCTCGACCCAGGTTTTGGGTTCGAGGTGCGCAAGCGGGCTCAAGACGCCCAGCGCGCCCGCGTTGGCGACAAGAATGTCGAGCTTGCCCCAGCGCTCGTCGATGGACTTTGCCAGCGCGCCATAAGCCTTGAAGTCGCGCAAGTCGAGGGGCACCAGCGTCGCCGTGCCGCCCGCCGCTTTGATCTCATCGTCCAGTTCCTCGAGCGCGCCCGCGGTGCGCGCCACCGCGATCACATGCGCACCTTCACGGGCCAGCCCAAGCGCCACTTGCCAGCCGATGCCGCGCGAAGCGCCGGTGACCAGCGCAACGCGCCCTTCGAGTTTTCTCACTGCCATGGGATTTCCCTTACGCGGGCTCGGTGTCGGTCAGGAGCGAAAGCTGGCGCTTGTCCTCGCCGCCGTCCTTGTCGACCAGGCGTACGGGGTATTCGCCGGTAAAGCACGCATCGCAATATTGTGGAGAGCCCGCGTCCCGCCTGGCTTCACCCACCGCGCGGTAAAGCCCGTCGATGGAAAGGAACTCAAGGCTATCGACGCCGATCTCCTTTTCCATTTCCTGGAGCGTAAGACGCGCGGCCATCAGCTTGTCTTTCTGCGGGGTATCGACGCCGTAATAACAGGGGTCCGTCGTGGGGGGGCTGGCGATGCGCATATGGACTTCCTTGGCGCCCGCCTCGCGCATCATTTCAACGATCTTCACGGACGTGGTGCCGCGCACGATGGAATCGTCGATCAGCACCACGCGCTTGCCTTCGATCAGCGCGCGGTTCGCATTGTGCTTGAGTGTGACGCCCAAGTGGCGGATTTGGTCGGTCGGCTCGATGAAGGTGCGGCCCACATAGTGATTGCGGATGATGCCGAGATCAAAGGGAACGCCCGCGGCTTCCGCATAACCGATAGCGCCGGGAACGCCTGAGTCCGGCACCGGCACCACGATGTCCGCCTCGACGGGCTTTTCACGGGCCAGCTCCGCGCCGATGCGCTTGCGCACCTCGTAAACGGACTTGCCTTCCACATAGCTGTCGGGCCGGGAGAAATAGACATACTCGAAAATGCAGAACCGGCTGGGCCGTGCGGGAAAGAAGTTGTGGCTTTCGATCCCGTCCCCGGTGATCACCACCATTTCGCCCGGCTCCACATCGCGGATGAACTCCGCGCCGATGATGTCGAGGGCGCAGGTCTCGGAGGTCAGGATCAGTGAGCCGTCGAGCTGGCCGATCACCAGCGGCCGCACCCCAAAGGGATCGCGCACGCCGATGAGTTTTTTCTTGCTGAGGCAGACGAGCGAGAACGCGCCTTCCACCTGGTGCAGCGCATCGGCAAGGCGCGAGAGCGTGTCGGGCTCACGGCTGCGCGCAATCAGGTGGATGATGTTTTCCGTGTCCGATGTCGTCTGAAAAATCGCGCCATCTTGCACGAGCTGCTTGTGCAGGGTGCGGGCGTTGGTGAGGTTGCCGTTATGGGCGACCGCGATGCCGCCCCCGGCGAGATCGGCGAAGAGGGGCTGGGTGTTGCGCACCACCGTTCCGCCGGTGGTGGAATAGCGTACATGGCCGATGGCGCTGTCGCCTTGCAGACGCGCGATCACATCGGGGCGGGTGAACTTGTCGCCCACGAGGCCGAGGCGCCGGTCGGCGTTAAAGTTGTTGCCGTCGTAGGTGACGATGCCGGCGGCTTCCTGGCCCCGGTGCTGGAGCGCGTGCAGGCCGAGCGCCGTCAGGGCTGCCGCGTCCGCGTTGCCGAAGATGCCGAAAACGCCGCATTCCTCGTGCAGCTTGTCATCAGCGAAAGGGTCGGTGGTAAGGGCGGCTTGGGCGCCCTCGCCGGTTTCCGAACCGGAAAAATCCGCCATTTAGTGCCGTGCCTAGTCAGTCGCCACTGGTGCTTTCGATCAATTGATCGAGGGCGCGCCGCTCGGAATCGGCATAGCCGTCTTCGTCAGCGGCGCCCGCGGGCGCTTCATAGGCGGGATCGGAGGCCGAGGCAACCCCCAGCGCACCAGGTGCGCCAGGCTGTGGCACAAATGCCGACAGGGTTTGAGCCGTCGCGTCCACAAGGGGAAAGAGGCTTGCTTGCGCAACAAAGGCGGGTGGCTCGTCGTCGGTCCCGGCAAGGCCCAGGAACCAGAAGCCGACCGCCACCAGCACCAGCCCCCGGGCAAGGCCATAGGCAAAGCCGAGCGAGCGGTCGAAACTGTTGGGCTTTGCGACCTTCAGGGTCTTTGCGATTCGGTTGCTGAAGAACCCCAGCACCCACAAAAAGCCGAAGAAGGTCACGAAAAGCGCGACCACGTCCGCGGCGATGCCGAAGGGAATGGCGTTATGCGCAAGGGGCCGCACCCAGGGAAACGCGAAATAGGTGCCCGCGCCGGTTGCCACCCAGGCGAAGATGGCGATGGTCTCGCGCGCAAAGCCGCGCTGAAAAGCAAACAGCGCGGAAATCAGCAAGACGCCGAGAATGGCAATATCGACAAGGCTCATGGGGCCGCTCGTTTTGGGCCCCCGTTTACGCGCCGAGAGCCCCCTCCTTCAGGAGTTCGAGAAGAGCATTAAGGTCGGCGACTTCATAAGTGGTTAATGCCGGTTCATCTTTGGCGCGTTTTTTGGCGTCGCCCTCGGCCTCCCTGGACCGGGCGGGAACGATGGCGGCCTTGAAGCCGAGCTTTGCCGCTTCCTTGAGGCGCGCGTCGGTTTGCGTGACCCGGCGGATGGTGCCCGAGAGGGCCACCTCGCCGAAGAGCACAACATGCGGCGGTACGGGGATATTAAGATGCGAGGACATGAGCGCCGCGGCGACTGCCAGATCAGCGGCGGGCTCGCCCACGCGCAAGCCCCCCGCCACGTTGAGATAGACGTCGTTACCGGCAAGCGAGAGCCCGGCTGAGGTCTCGAGCACCGCCAGCACCATGGCGAGGCGGCCCGTGTCCCAGCCCACCACCGCGCGCCGGGGGGTGCCGAGGGGGGAGGGAGCGACGAGCGCCTGCAGCTCCACCAGCACGGGCCGGGTGCCCTCAATGCCTGCGAAAACGCACGAGCCGCTGGCGCCTTCGTCGCGCGAGGAAAGAAACAAGGCGGAGGGGTTCGCCACTTCGGCGAGGCCCGCGCCGGTCATCTCGAAGACGCCGATCTCGTCGGTGGGGCCAAAGCGGTTCTTGACCGCGCGCAGGATGCGGAACTGATGGCCGCGCTCACCTTCAAAATACAAGACGGTATCGACCATGTGCTCGACCACGCGGGGGCCGGCGATCTGGCCTTCCTTGGTAACGTGGCCCACCAGCAGCACCGTGGCGCCCGAGCGCTTGGCATAGCGCACAAGCTCCTGCGCGCAAGCGCGGACCTGGCTTACGGTGCCCGGCGCGCTTTCAAGAACGTCCGACCACATGGTCTGGATGGAATCGATCACCACGAGCCGGGGCTTTGCGGCTTCGAGGGTCGCGAGAATGTCGCGCAGGTTGGTGGCGGCGGCGAGTTCCACATCCGCCTCGGCAAGACCCAGGCGGCTTGCGCGCAGGCGTACTTGCGCGATGGCTTCTTCGCCCGAGACGTAGATCACATGACCGGCGCCCGCGAGCCGTGCCGCCACTTGCAAGAGCAGCGTCGATTTGCCGATGCCCGGATCGCCGCCCACGAGAATGGCCGAGCCCGGCACCAGCCCGCCGCCGGTAACGCGGTCAAACTCGGCGATAGATGTGACCGCGCGGGGCCGCTCAGGCGCGTCGCCCTTAAGGCCCACGAGTTCCAGCTTCGCGGCCCTGCCCTTAGCTGAGGCAAGCGAGGTCTTGTGGGCGGCTTCGCCGACGCCCGCTGCTTCTTCCTCAAGGGTGTTCCATTCCCCGCAGGCGTCGCAACGGCCCGCCCATTTGGATGAGACCGCGCCGCAGGCCTGGCAGACGTAAGTGGGGGCGGGGCGGGCCATATCAGGCTTTCAGCACGTCCATCTGGATCGGGCCTTCGGCCTTGCCGGAAACGAACTGTTCCATCATGGCGTTGCCGGACTGGTCGATCTTGGCCGCGGGGCCCCGCCAGATGATCTGCCCCTTGTAGATCATGGCGATGTCGTCGGCGATTTTGCGCGCCGAGGCCATGTCGTGGGTAATGGAAAGGGTGGTGGCGCCCAGGTCCTTCACGCGCTCGACGATCAGCTCGTTGATCACATCCGCCATGATGGGGTCGAGCCCGGTGGTGGGTTCATCGAAGAAGATCACCTCGGGCTGGGCGGCAATGGCGCGGGCAAGGCCCACGCGCTTTTGCATGCCGCCCGAAAGCTCGGCCGGGAAAAGCTCGCCCACGTCGGGAGGAAGGCCCACTTTGCGCAGGTTCTCGATGGCGACTTCTTTGGCCTGCTTACGCTTCATGCGCTTTGATTGAATAAGCCCGAAGCTCACGTTTTCCCAGACCGGCAGAGAGTCGAACAGCGCCGCGCCCTGGAACAGCATCCCGAACTTGGTGAGCAGCTTCTCGCGCGCGGGCGCTGTCATCCCAATGGTTTCCTGCCCGTCCACCTTGATCGAGCCCTGCTCAGGCGTCATCAGCCCTAGGATGCATTTGAGCATAACTGACTTGCCCGAGCCCGAGCCGCCGATCACCACCAGCGACCTGCCGGTTTCGACGGTGAGGTCGATCCCCGTCAGGACCTTCTTGGACCCGAAGGATTTGTGGACGCCTGTTAGTTCAATCTTCGCGGTGTCGGACATGGGTCAGAGCGGCGTCACGCCTTCATTAAAGATGAGCGAGGTCATGAGGTAGTTGGCGGCGAGGATAAAGATGGACGCCATCACCACGGCGTTCGTCGTGGCGCGGCCCACCCCTTGGGCGCCCCCTTGGGAGTGGAACCCCTGATAGCAGCCCATCATGGCGATGATGAAGCCGAAGACGCTCGCCTTATAGAGGCCGGACATAACGTCGCTCACCTCCATGAAATCGTAGGAGTTCTGGATGTAGACCGCCGAATTAAAGCCAAGCCCCTGGGTCGCCACCAGGTAGCCGCCCATGACCCCGATGATGTCGGCGATCAGAACAAGGATCGGCAAGGCGATCACGCCCGCCAAAAGGCGCGGGGCCACGAGATACTTGAAGGGGTTGGTGGAAAGGGTGGTCAGGGCGTCGATCTGTTCCGTCACCCGCATGGTGCCGATCTCTGCCGCGATAGCGGCGGAAACCCGGCCCGCCACCATCAGCGAGGCGATTACCGGCCCCAGCTCCCGCGTGATCCCCAGCACCACGATATTGGGGACGATGCTTTCCGCATTGAAGCGCGCGCCGCCGATATAGATCTGCAATGCTAGTACGGCGCCTGTAAAAACTGCCGTAAGTCCCACAACTGGCAACGAAAAATAGCCAATGCGCAAGAGCTGCTCAAAGATCAGCCGGGGGTAATATGGCGGCGCAAGGGTATGGCGTACCGCGGTGGTCACGAAACCTGCCAGGTGCCCGGTCGCGCGCAGGCCCCCCAGGGTCGAACGGCCGATGACCGCGAACGGGTTCGTGACTTTCATAGTTGCCTCTGGCTTGCTTCCTGGTGCCGCGCGAAGGCGGGGAGGGAATCAGTCACCTCAAATGTAACGCCTTAAGTAGCGTTTGCCGAGGCTTGTGAACAATTCGAAGGGGATCGTGCCCGCGGCGGCGGCAAGCTCGGCGGGGGGCACATGGTCGCCCATGGTCTCGGCCCAGGCGCCCACCTGGGCGGCGTCTTGAGGGACCTCGGTCATGTCCACGGTGATGAGGTCCATGGAAACGCGCCCCACCACGGGCGCGCGCACGCCGCCGATATGGACGAAGCCCTTGTTGCCCAGCGACCACGGGTACCCGTCCGCATAACCGAGGGCGAGCGTTGCAAGGCGGGTGGGGCGCTTGGCCGTCCAGGTGGCGCCGTAGCCCGCGCTTTCACCGGTGGCGATTTCCTGTACCTGAAGGATGCGCGCCTCGGCGGTGGCGACGTTTTCAAGGTCCGCCTTCACGTCCGGCCCCGGCTTGCAGCCATAGAGCGCAATGCCCGGCCGGCAGACGTCGAACTGATAATCCTTGCCGAGGAAAATGCCGCCGGAATTGGCGAGGCTTACTTTCGCCTCCGGCAGGCGGGCGAGGCAGGTGCGGAAGCGTTCAAGCTGCTTGCCGTTAAAGGGGCTGGCGGGGTCTTCGGACGAGGCGAGGTGGCTCATCCAGAAGGTGACTTCAATGCCGTCAAGCAGTTCAGGATCGCCCGCGAGGGTTTCGAACTCGCCCGCTGGCAGGCCAAGCCGGTTCATGCCCGTGTCGAAATGCACCGCCGCGCGCAGCCGTTCATGGCGCGAGCGGCGCATCTGGCGGTAGGCACGGATTTCCTCAAGGCTGTTGAGCACGGGGATCAGATTGTAGCGGTGAAAGATGCCGCCCGGATCACCCACCAGCCCGTCGAGAATGTAGATATCCGCATGGACCCCCGCCCGGCGCAGGTCGGCGCCTTCATGGGCGCGGGTGGTGAAGAAGAGATCGCAGCCCGCGGCCTCAAGCGCTTGCACCACCACCTCATCGCCCAGCCCATAGGCGTTGGACTTCACCACCGCCGACATGCGCGTGCCCGGCGCGGCGGCCTTCAGCGCCTTGAAATTCGCCCTGAGCGCATCGAGCCTGACGGTCAGGCGCGCGGTTTCCGGCGTCGTGGTGAGGTCTTGGGTCATGGCTGGGGCCTTATAGACGCCGCCATTATGGCAAGGTCAAGGTATGCCCCGCCACGGGGTCTAGAGCGGGTGCTCGTCCAGGTCCTCGCGGGTCTCCAGATTGCCGAAGCGGGTGTATTCCGCGGTGTAGGACAGCTCCACATCGCCGGTGGGGCCATGGCGCTGTTTGGCGACAATCACGTCGGCCTTGCCCGCGGCGGCTTCGATCTCCTCCGGCAGGGCCGCTTCCAGGCGTTTGTAGTATTCCTCGCGGTAGACGAACATCACCACGTCTGCGTCTTGTTCGATGGAGCCTGACTCGCGCAAGTCCGAAAGCAGCGGACGTTTGTCGGGGCGGCTTTCCACCGCGCGGGAAAGCTGCGAGATGGCGATGATCGGAATGTTCAATTCCTTCGCTAGCGCTTTGAGGTTGGTAGTGATTTCCGTCATTTCCTGCACGCGGCCGTCGTTGCGGCGCTTATCCGAGCCCGCGAGCAACTGAATGTAGTCGACGATGATGAGGTCGAGCCCGCTCTTGCGCGCCTGGCGCCGGGCGCGCGCGGCAAGGGCGGCGACCGTCAGCCCGCCCGTGTCGTCGATATAGAGCGGCAGTTCCTGCAACTCGTCGATAGTGCGCACCAGGTGGCGGTACTGGTTTTCGGTGATCTTGCCGCGGCGAATGTCGCTCGACGGGATCATGGCCTGTTCGGAGATGATCCGCGTGGCGAGCTGTTCAGCAGACATTTCAAGGGAATAGAACGCGACCTTATAGTGCTCCGGCTCCTCCGTCTCGCTTTCCTTGTTAAAGGTCCGCGCCACGTTGAAGGCGATGTTGGTGGCAAGCGAGGTCTTGCCCATGCCGGGGCGGCCCGCCAGCACGATAAGGTCGGATTTCTGCATCCCCCCCAACAGCGCATCGAGGCGGGTGAGCCGGGTCGCCAGCCCCGAAAGGTGCCCGTCCCGGCTAAAGGCGCTTTCGGCCATGACGCGGGCCTGTTCGAGGGCGTCCCGGAAGTCGAGGAACCCGCCCGAGGTGCGGCCTGTCTCAGCTAAGGTATAGAGGTCCTGCTCCGCATCGCTGATCAGGGATTCCGGGTCCTCGTCCACCTGCGCGTGGACGGAGCTTTCAACCAGCCGCTGGCCGATCTCGATCAGCCCCCGCCTTTGGGCCAGCGTATGCACCAGCCGCGCATAGTCGGTGACGATGGAGGCGGGCGTTGCCCAGGCCGCGATGCGCGCGAGGTAGTCGGTGCCGCCCACGTCCGCCATGGCCGGGTCGCGTTCGAAATAGGCCGCCATGGAAATGGGCGAGGCGATGTGGCCCTTATCGATCAGCTTCGCCGCCGTGCGGTAGATGCGTTCGTGCAGACCTTCCGAGAAGTCGCCCGCGCGCAACAGGCTCTCGACGCGATAGAAGGCTTCGTTGTTGAGAAGGATCGCGCCGAGCACCATCTGCTCGGCTTCGATATTGGCAAGCCCGTCGCGCACCGCCTCGAGGGTTTCGGCGTCGGGGGCGTCCATCTCGGCAAGGATGTCTTCGGCTTCCATCGAGGCAATCAATCCGAGTTTGGCAATCTTTTCAATTGCGAATCGCCCCGCCGCGAACGGTTAATTTTCCACAAGCTGTGAACTATGGGAACAGGCCTTTGATCACTTTTTCAAGGAAGATAATCCGCGCGACCATCCGTACACAAACGAAAAGCGGCGCCACTTGGACGCCGCTTAACCTTTAAGGATTCTGCCGAAACCCTTATTCGGATTTGGGTTCTTCGCTCTCTTCGGTGGGCGTTTCCGCCGCGGGCGTGTCTTCTTCGCCCGTCCCTTCTTCATCCGTGGCTTCGCTGGCGGCGAGTTCTTCGGCCACCTCGGCGATCACTTCTTCTTCGAAGACTTCCTCAATGCCGAGGGCGGCTTCGCGTTCTTCCGGTGTTGCCAGCACGTCTTCGCCGCGGGCCTGGCGCTCGGCTTCTTCTTCGGAGCGGGCGACGTTTACCGTAATGGTGGCAAGCACTTCGGGGTGAAGCTGCACACGCTGGTCGAAGAGCCCCAGGGTCTTCACCGGCTTGTCGAGGATCACCTGGTTCTTGTCCACTTTGAAGCCTTGCTGGTCGAGCGTGTCGGTGATATCGCGCGCGGCGACCGAGCCGTAAAGCTGGCCGCTCTCGCCCGCCTGGCGGATGATGACGATGGCGGCGCCGTCGAGCTTTTTGCTCACCGCTTCGGCCTCGGACTTGCGCTCAAGGTTGCGGGCCTCAAGCTCGGCCTTTTGCGTATCGAAGCGCTTCTTATTGGCTTCGGTGGCGCGCAAGGCCTTGCCGCGGGGCAGTAGGTAGTTGCGCGCAAAGCCGTCTTTGACGCGCACGAGGTCGCCCATCTGGCCGAGCTTTTCGACCCGTTCGAGCAGGATTACTTCCATGGCTTGTCTCCTTCCCCCGCGCTCAATCAACCGTGTAGGGCAGGAGCCCGAGGAAGCGCGCGCGCTTGATCGCCTGGGCGAGCTTGCGCTGGTGCTTCATGGAAACGGCGGTGATGCGGCTGGGCACGATCTTGCCGCGTTCGGAAACGAAGCGCTGCAGCAGCTTCAAGTCCTTATAATCGATCTTCGGCGCGCCCGGGCCGGAGAAGGGGCAGGTCTTGCGGCGGCGGAAGAAGGGGCGCCGAACCGGTACTTGGGGAATGCGGTCAGTCATCGATGGCTCCCTTATTCAGCGGACGCTTCGGCGGGTTTTTCGGCGGGTTTGGACCCGCTGCGGCTTTCGTCCCGGTCGCGGCGCGGGCGGTCGTCGCGGTCCCGGCGCGGGCGGTCATCGCGGTCGCGGCCGCCGCGGCGGTCGTCCCGGCCCCCGCGCGAGGACAGAAGCGCCGCCGGGTTCGGGTCAAGCTCGTCAACCCGCACGGTAAGAAACCGCAACACATCGTCGTGGATGCGCATTTGGCGCTCCATTTCCGACACCGCCTCATGGGGCGCGTCGATGTTCAGGCGCACATAGTGGCCCTTGCGGTTCTTTTTGATTTTGTAGGCGAGGCTGCGGAGGCCCCAGCTTTCGACCATGGATACGGTGCCGCCATTTTCTTCGAGAATGGACTTAAAGCCGTCGGACATCTGGTCGACTTGCTGCGCGGAGACGTCTTGCCGCGCAATGAACACGTGTTCGTAGAGTGGCATTTTGCCCTCGTTCTTTCTTGTTTCACCCTTGCACTGCGGCACCCCTCTGGGCCGAAGCCCGGAAAAGCGATGGTTCGCCCGGCGGAAGGGGGGTACGTGTAACCCCGCCTCACTGGCCCTTGATCCCTTTGAGGGAAGGGCCGCCCGGCGACCGCGGCACGTCGAAGGCGCGGGATATAGAGGAAGGGGCGGGGATTGGCAAGGGGCCCTACAGTTTGCACCTGTAGGTCGCAAAGTCACCTCAGTGTGACATCATGTCAACAATGGTTGATTTCAATAACTTGCAATAACTGTTTGATTTATATGTAGAAAGTTGATTAAGCAGCCTGCAAAAATGCATTGCATCCATGCAAAATCGGTATTGATAACTTAACACTGGCCTCGTATATCTATCCGTGAGGAGCGCAGAGGTACCAATTGGCGCCCTCGATGCCGGAGCCCGCACGACTTGTGCGGGCTTTCGTGCTTCTGTACTGCTTTTCAATGCATATCGTATTCCTTGATGAATTTGGGCACATTGGTCCCTTCGTCTCTAGGCGTCACCCAAATCACAACACCAGTCCTGTATTCGGTGTTTGTGGATACTTGCTCCCGGACACGGAGGTGAGGACATTCGGCCCTTGGTTTTTCAACCTGAAGCGCACAATGTTTGAAAGAGACATTACTGCATCGGGCAAGAGCGCGACTACGTGGGAGAAAAAAGGCACCGAACTCTTTACTAAAGGACGCGTCATTAAGACAAAACGACTAGGCTATTCTCTACTTGGTGAAATCAAGAAGCACAAAGGTAAGGTCTTCTACTCAGGTATCGAAAAGTACCAATCACCGGGAAAATCCAATCCAACATCTCTCTATTGTATTGTTTTGCAATACGCGATCCAAGCCTTAGATCGTTACTTCAGTTCTCTGGATGAGAACTTCATGATTCTCATTGATCAGCACAACTCACAGAGTGAGTTGTTTCAATCTGCTATCCACACAATGTATGGTGATATCAAAGGGCAAAATCGCGCACGCAATCTCATTCACCCACCCATTCAACTTCCAAGCAGTCTCCACGACACAATACAAGCAGCTGATTGGATAGCGGGAATAATTGGACCGCTTTGGGCATATAGAGTTAAGCCGGTTGAATTTGCTGATCGTCAATGGGCGGAACAGTATTTCGGCGCCCGTATCAAATCCGCCGAGACACACAGCAGCGTCAAGACTAGAACATAGAAGACTATCAGCCACCTCCCAGTCTTTGCCTGTCGTTGTTCGGGCCAGCCTTGACAGGCCCCGACCCCTGCGTCACAGAGGCCGCCAAATCCCGCGTCACCTCGATCCAAGGACAGTCCCTCATGGCCACACGCGCGTTCACTTTCCCCGGGCAGGGCAGCCAGGCCGTGGGCATGGGGCGGCCCCTCGCCGAGGCCTATGCCGCCGCCCGGGAGGTTTTTGAAGAAGTGGACGAT
>JANQLJ010000137.1 GCA_028280665.1 Alphaproteobacteria bacterium | reverse complement strand
CGGTGAATATGGTGACGGCCCTCGCCGCCACGGAGCTTGCGGACCGCGGCGTCATGGCCGTGCCGGTGCACCCGGGCTGGGTGCGCACGGACATGGGCGGCAAGAACGCGGACATTACGCCGGAGGAGAGCGTCGCGGGCCTCAGGCAAGTCATGGCGGGGCTGACGCCCGAACGCTCGGGCCGGTTCTGGAACTACAATGGCGAGGAATTGCCGTGGTGACTCTCCCTGACCTCGCACACCATTCTGCGAGTGATGGGACTCATACAAAGGGCATAAAACCCAGTATGCTCTGGCTTGACCAGAGCATCTAGCTCCCGCTGCTGTTTTGGGAAAGGCAGCCAGACCCTCTGGTCGAGCCAGAGGGTACCAATATAGATGTCATTCTGGGCTCTACCCCCACCCGTCATGCTCGGGCTTGACCCGAGTATCTACCACAATCTCAACACGCTCAGAGAGCGAGGTAGATCCTCGGGTCGCGCTGCGCTTGCCCGAGGATGACGAGAGGAGAGTGGCCCGAGATTCCGGGCTCTGTGCTGCGCACCGCCCCGGAATGACATTTCCTTTTACGCCGCCGACTTGCCCGCCCGGCCACGCTCGTAATTGAGGATCGGCGCGAGCCAGCGCTCGGCCTCGTCCACGCTCCAGCCCTTGCGCGCGGCATAGTCTTCCACTTGATCGCGCCCGATTTTGCCGGTGCCGAAGTATGCCGCTTCCGGGTGGCTGAAATAAATTCCGGATACGGATGATCCCGGCGTCATGGCAAAACTTTCCGTAAGCGCAACGCCCGCCTTTTCCTCCGCCCCCAGAAGATCCCACAGGATACCCTTTTCCGTGTGGTCGGGGCAGGCGGGATAGCCCGGCGCGGGGCGGATACCGCGATAGGCTTCGGCGATCAGCTCATTATTGGTGAGCGCTTCGTCGGGCGCATAGGCCCAGAACTCTTTCCGTACGCGCTCGTGCATGCGTTCGGCGAAAGCCTCGGCAAGCCGGTCCGCCAGCGCCTTGAAGAGAATGGCCGAATAATCGTCATGCTTTTCCTTGAAAGCGGCAACCGCCGCTTCGTCCTCACCCGCCGTCACGGCGAAAAGCCCGATATAGTCTTTAAGCTCGGTTTCCTTGGGCGCGATGTAATCCGCGAGCGCAAGATTAGGCCGCGGCGCCTCGCGTTTCATCTGCTGGCGGAGGGAGTGCATGACCGCGCGGACCTCACCGCGCGTCTCGTCCGTATAGACCTCCCAATCATCCGGATTGGCCTCCCCGACCGCGTTCGCCGGGTAAAACCCGATGACCGCGCGAGGGCTTAAGAGCTTCTCCTCCACAATGCGGCTCAGCATCCCTTGCGCATCGTCAAAGAGCTTGCGCGCCGCCTCTCCCACTTTCTCGTCATTGAGAATTGCCGGGTACCGGCCCGCCAGCTCCCAGGTCTGAAAGAACGGCGTCCAGTCGATGTAGGGCACCAGCTCGGCGAGGTCGTAGCTCTCAAACACTTTGGTGCCGAGAAAAGCGGGTTTGGGCGGCGTGTAGCCTTCCCAATTAAGCCTGAGCCTGTTCGCCCGCGCGCCTTCCAAGGTTTCGCGTTCTTTCCTCGCGCCCGCGTTTTTGTGCCGCGCCGCCATGTCTTCATATTCGCTGCGCACATCGGTGACGAAGGCGCGCGCATTATCGTTGGAGATAAGCGTGCTTGCCACTCCCACCGCGCGGCTCGCGTCCACCACATAGACCACCTGGCCCTTGGTGTAGTTGGGATTGATCTTGACCGCCGTATGCACCTTCGACGTGGTGGCGCCGCCGATGAGCAAGGGCAAGGAAAAGTCCTGCCGCTCCATTTCGCTCGCCACATGAACCATCTCTTCAAGCGACGGCGTGATAAGGCCCGAAAGCCCGATCAGGTTCGCCTTTTCCGCAACCGCCGTTTCGAGAATTTTCTGCGCCGGGACCATCACCCCGAGGTCGATCACTTCAAAGCCGTTGCATTGGAGCACGACGCCCACAATGTTCTTGCCGATGTCATGGACGTCACCCTTGACCGTCGCCATGACGATTTTGCCCGCGCTTTCGCGCCCGTCCTCGTCTTCGTCTTCCATGAAGGGCGTCAGGTAGGCCACCGCCTGTTTCATGACGCGCGCGGACTTGACCACTTGCGGCAGGAACATCTTGCCCTCGCCGAAGAGATCGCCCACCACGTTCATGCCGTCCATAAGCGGGCCTTCGATCACGTAAAGCGGGCGGCCCAGGCTCGCCCGCGCTTCCTCGGTATCTTCGATAATGAAATCGGCAATGCCGTGAACCAGCGCATGGGTGAGCCGTTCGTCCACGGGCCGCTCGCGCCAGGAGAGATCCTCCTTACGCTCGGTACCCTTCTCGCCCCGGTACTTCTCAGCGGTTTCAAGAAGCCGCTCGGTCGCGTCGTCGCGGGTGTTGAGGATCACATCTTCGACGCGCGCGCGCAGCTCCGCGTCTATATCTTCATAAACGGCGAGCTGGCCCGCATTGACGATGCCCATGTCCATCCCCGCCTTGATGGCGTGATAGAGAAACACCGAATGCATGGCCTCGCGCACGGGATCGTTGCCGCGAAAACTGAACGAGATGTTGGAAACCCCGCCCGAGACTTTGGCATGGGGCAGCTCTGCCTTGATGCGCCGCGTCGCCTCGATAAAGGCCACCGCGTAATCGTTATGTTCTTCGATCCCCGTCGCCACCGCGAAAATGTTGGGGTCGAAGATAATATCCTCGACGGGAAAACCGGCTTTCTCGACTAGCAAGTCATAGGACCGCTTGCAGATGTCAAACTTTTGTTTAGCCGTTTCGGCCTGACCTTCTTCGTTGAAGGCCATCACCACCACCGCCGCGCCATAGCGCTTGACCCGCCGCGCCTGTTCGAGGAAGGGCTCTTCGCCCTCTTTAAGTGAAATGGAATTGACGATGGCCTTGCCCGCCACGCATTTAAGGCCCGCTTCGATCACCGACCATTTGGACGAGTCGATCATAATGGGCACCCGCGCGATGTCGGGCTCCGCCGCAATCAGATTAAGAAACGTGACCATGGCCGCTTCGCTGTCGAGCATGCCTTCGTCCATGTTCACGTCGATCACCTGCGCGCCGTTTTCCACCTGTTGCCGCGCGACAGTCAGCGCCGCGTCGTAATCGCCCGCGGTGATCAGCTTACGGAACTTCGCCGATCCGGTGACGTTGGTGCGCTCGCCGATATTGATAAAACGCGCTTGGGTGCCGGTCATGCCACCGCCGTAAAAAGCTCAAGACCCGCCAGGTGCAGGCGGCGGTCGGCATCGGGAATCTTGCGCGGGGCGATGCCTTCGACCGCTTCGGCGATCGCCTTGATATGGGCGGGCGTGGTGCCGCAACAGCCGCCCAGGATATTGACGAGCCCGTCTTGCGCCCATTCGGCGACGAAGCGGGCAGTTTCCTCAGGGGTTTCATCATATTCGCCCATCTCGTTAGGCAGCCCCGCATTGGGAAACGCAATGATGAGCGTATCGGCAAGCCGCGCAATGTCCGAAAGCGCGGTGCGCAAATCCCTTGCGCCGAAGGAACAATTGACCCCGGCGGCGAAGGGCTGCGCGTGCCGGACCGAATACCAAAAAGCCTCCATGGTCTGGCCCGAAAGGTTGCGCCCCGAAAGATCGGTAATGGTGCCAGAGACCATGACGGGAATGTCAAAGCCCAGCTCGTCGCCCAGCTCCGCAATTCCAAAAAGCGCCGCCTTGGCGTTGAGCGTATCGAAAATGGTTTCCACACAGAGGAGATCGCACCCCCCTTCGATGAGCCCGCGCGCCTGTTCTGCGTAGGAGTCTTTAAGCGCGTCGAAAGTGATATTGCGGAAGCCGGGGTTGTTCACATCAGGCGAAAGCGAGGCCGTGCGGTTGGTGGGCCCCAGGGACCCCGCCACATAGCGCGGCTTGTCCGGAGTTTTTTGGGTCCATTCGTCCGCCGCCGCCCGCGCGATTTCCGCCGAGGCGCGGTTGAGCTCAGGCACCAAGTGTCCAGTGGCGTAATCGGCCTGGCTGATAGAGGTGCCGTTGAAGGTGTTGGTTTCGATAATGTCCGCGCCCGCCTCCAAAAACCCGTCGTGGATGGCGCGGATCACCTCGGGCTTTGTCAGCGCCAGAATGTCGTTATTGCCCTTGAGATCGCGGTTGTGATCTTTCAGCCGGTCCCCGCGAAAATCCGCTTCCGACAGATTGAAGGCCTGCACCATGGTGCCGCCCGCGCCGTCCATAATGACGATGCGCTTGAGCGCTTCCGCATGGAGCGTCTCAAGCCGCTTTGCGCGCGTTTGGGGATCCACAATCATCGCACTCTCCTCAAGCTGCCGCCACTTTGGGGCGCAGGCCAAGCAAGTGGCACACGGCGTAAGTCAGCCCTGCCCGGTTCAGGGTATAAAAGTGAAAGTCGTGAACGCCGCCCGCGCGCAAGGCCTCCACCAGGTCCGCCGCCACTGTCGCCGCCACCAGCCGGCGGGTGTCATCATCGTTTTCAAGGCCTTCAAACTTTTCATGCATGGCGCGGGGGATCGTCGTGCCGCAGGCATGGGCAATGCGCTCAAGGCTGGTGAAGTTCACCACCGGCATGATGCCGGGCACGATGGGAATGGTGATCCCCGCATCGAGCGCCTGGTCCACAAAGCGGAAGTAAACATCCGGATAGAAAAAGAACTGCGTGATGGCGCGGGTCGCGCCCGCATCCACCTTGGCCTTCAGGAGATCGATGTCGAGCCGCCAGTCATTGCTTTCCGGATGCTTTTCCGGATAGCAGCCCACGGAAATTTCAAAATCATGCGCGGCCTTGAGGCCCTGGGTCAGTTCCGCCGCGTTGAAGTAGCCGCCGGGCGTTGCCTCGAATGCCTCGCCCATGCCGCCGGGCGCATCGCCCCGCAAGGCCACGATATGGCGCACGCCCGCGTTCCAGTAATCCTCGGCCACCGCATTCACGTCTTCGCACTTTGCGTCCACACACGTCAGGTGCGCGGCGGGGTGCAAATCCGTCTCCTGCACAATGCGCTTGACGGTCCTATGGGTGCGCTCGCGGGTCGAGCCGCCCGCACCGTAAGTTACTGAAACGAACGAAGGGCCCAGCGGTGCAAGCCGGTGGATGGCGCGCCAAAGCTGTTCTTCCATGGCTTCGGTCTTGGGCGGGAAGAACTCGAAGGAAACGGAAAACCCGGTCATGCCGCCGCCCCTTTGGGTTTGCGCCTGGTCTCGCCCGGCCGCGCGAGAAGCCAAAGCGACACCGTGAGCTTGTGGCCCTTGGCACATCCTTCCGGCGGCATGTGGCGGGTGCGGCGCACTTCAAGCCCGCTTGCCGCGGCCCAGGCGGCGATCTCTTCATCCGCAAAGCCAAGCCGCCGGTGCTGATGCTCCTCGCGCAGGAACTCAAGCTCGTGGGGCGCGAAATCAACAATGAGCAGCCTTCCCCCCGGCGCGAGCACGCGCGCCGTCTCGCGCAAGGCATTTGCGGCATCGTCAAGATAGTGCAGCACTTGATGCACGGTCACGAGGTCCGCGCTCGCCGCCTCAAACGGCAAGGCAAAGAGATCGCCCTGGCGCACCTGGCAATGAGAAAGCCCCGCTTCGTCCAGCGCCGTGCGCGCAAGGCTCAGCATGTCGTGGGAAAGATCGACGCCCACCCCGTGGGCAACGCGCCCGCCCATGAGTTCTAAGATACGCCCCGTACCCGTACCGATGTCGATCAGCCGCTCGAAATCGCCGGGACCGAGCAGTTCGAGCATGGCTTGTTCCACTTGCTTTTCAGGCAAGTGAAGCGCGCGGATGCGGTTCCAGTCAGCAGCATTGGCCTTGAAGTAAGCGGCAGCGCGCTCGGCCCTTTGGCTGCGCACATCTTCAAGGCGGCGCAGGTCGGCGGCGAGACCCGCATCACTCGCGGGCACAAACTCCACCAGCGTCGCGGCCAGACTGGCGAGCCGTTCGCGGTCCGGGTCCGCGGCACGCGCCCCATCGGCCAGCCGGTAGAAGACCCAAGAGCCTTCACGAAAGCGGTCGATCAGCCCCGCTTCGGTCAGCAGCTTCAAGTGCCGGCTCACCCGGGGCTGGCTTTGCGCCAGGACTTGGGTCAGCTCGCTGACCGTCAGCTCGGAGCGAGCCAGCAATGCCAAAAGGCGGAGCCGCGAAGGCTCCGCCGCCGCGCGGAGGGCTGTCAGCACCGATTCCATGGCCGTCCTTGTCCCAAAACGGATATAAACATATCTTTATATTATTATTTCGCAACAAGAATCTTGGCCCGGCGTGTGATTTTCGCCACCAATGGAATTGTTTTCCGGCAACAGACCAGCGAAAGGTGTAAGCCCTCTCCGTGCCGCTTCTGGAGCGGGGCGCGGCCCTATGCTAGCGTCAGCTTTGAGATTCATTGGTTAATGAGCTACGCGGCCACGGCACCAGGAGCCTTGGCCGCGCCTTGCATATGGGGCAGGCATGGGGCGGTGTGGCCCTGGAATTGCTAGGGTCGCCCTGGAATAGAGAGAAAATCGTAACCAGATAGGGCTAGGTTACGGACAAGGTGTTGGGAGTTTATTGCATGTCGTTTGGGACCCGGTCCTTGAAGGGGTTTGCCGACTTGCGCCATTGGGGCGCGAGCCTGCTCGGCTGCGTTGCGCTTGTGGCGGCGCTCACCCTTGCTGTGCCCGCTTACGCGCAGGACGAACAAGACCCCCAAGAGACCAATGACCCGCTGGAAGAAGTGAACCGCGTCTTCTTCGGGATTCACAACGGGCTCGACAAGTTGATCCTGGTGCCTATCGCGCATGTTTACCGCTTTGTGGTGCCCGAGCCCGGGCGCAACACCATTCGCAACTTCCTGCGCAATCTCAACAGCCCGGTGATTTTCGCAAACGACGTGTTGCAGGGCGAGCCCGAACGTGCGGGCACGACGCTCGCCCGTTTCACCATCAACTCGACCATCGGCGTTGGCGGCTTGTTCGATCCGGCGACCTCCATGGGCTATGAGCGCCATTACGAAGACTTCGGCCAGACCCTGGGCGTGCACGGCGTAGGCGAAGGGCCTTATCTGTTTTTGCCGCTGTTCGGACCCTCCCCGCCCCGCGATCTCGTGGGCCGCGTGGTCGACTCAGCCATGGACCCGATTACCTGGATCGGCGGCGAGGACTTCCAATACTTCAAGTATGGGCGCGTGGCGTTGCGCGTGGTCGATCTCAGGGAACAGAACCTTGAGACCCTGAACGAGATCGAGCGCACCTCCATTGATTACTACGCGGCGGTGCGCAGCCTCTACCGCCAAAGCCGCGACGGCGCCATTCGCAACGGCGAGTTCGACTTTGAAGACCTGCCGGATCTTTCCGACGAATTTGAAGAAGATTTCTAGGCCGCCCGCGCACGGTAACCATCTAAACCTCTCAGTTTGTTGATCGCTTGGCGTTAAGCGGCTTTGTAAATTTGCCTTTTTTTGTACCCATTTGGGCGGCAATCTAATCTTAGCTTGCGGGTGATACACAGCTTTTAGGGATGTGAAGGAAAGCTGGCATGAAGAGCGGTGTGACGGCGTTAATAAGCGGGGGCCTTGCGTTCTTTCTGGTCTTGGCCGGACCCGTCTTTGCCATGCCGGCGGCCATGGCGGCCGACCGCGACCTTGCGGCGGAAGCCTGGGTGCAGGATCTCGCGAACGAAGCAACGGCGGTGCTGGGCGATCCGGCAACCGATGCCGATGACATCGCCGCCGAGTTTCAAGGCCTGCTTGTGGAACACGCGGCCATGCGCAATTTCGGCCGTAGCGCGCTGGGCGCCTATTCCCGCACCATCAGCGACAGCGACTTCGACCGGTTCGTTGCCCTGCTCGAACAATACGGCACCAGCGTCGTGCAAAGCCGTTTTTCCGAATATTCAGGGCAGAGCATTCTGGTCACAGGCTCAGCCGTCGATGTACGCACGAACTTCGCTTATGTCAGTGTGGATAGCGACGTTCTGAACGTGCATGGGAATGTGCAGGCCTCGGTGCGCTGGCTCTTGATCCGCCGCGGCGCGGAGTACCGTGTCTATGACCTTACCGTTGAAACCACGGACGAAACCGCCACCTTCTCGCTGCTTCAAACCCAGCGCGAGGAATTCAACTCCGTGCTCACCAGCAATGGCGGTCGCTTCGAAGCGCTGTTCGATTACTTAAGGGCGCACATTAGCGAAGCGGGCCTCGACCCCGCCAACTGACCTATCTCGTAAACCGCTTGAACTTGATGCGCGTGGGCCGATCGGCGCCCGCGCCCAGGCGGCGCTTTTTGTCTTCTTCGTAGGCCTCGAAGTTTCCTTCAAACCATTCCACGTGGCTGTCGCCCTCGAAGGCGAGAATGTGCGTGGCGATGCGGTCGAGGAACCAGCGGTCGTGGCTGATGATGACGGCGCAGCCGGCAAAATCATCAAGCGCGTCTTCAAGTGCGCGCAGCGTGTCCACGTCCAGATCATTGGTGGGCTCGTCCAGCAAAAGGACATTGGCGCCGGATTTGAGCATCTTCGCCAGATGCACCCGGTTGCGTTCCCCGCCCGAAAGCTGGCCCACTTTCTTTTGCTGATCGCCGCCCTTGAAATTGAAGGCGCCCACGTAAGCGCGTGAGGGCATGGTGCGCTTGCCCAACTCGATCACATCGAGCCCGCCTGAGATTTCCTCCCACACATTTTTGTTGCCATCGAGCGCATCGCGGCTTTGGTCCACATAGCCGAGCACCACGGTCTCGCCGAGCTTGAGCTCGCCCGCGTCGGGCGCTTCGGCTCCCGTAATCATACGGAAGAGCGTGGTCTTGCCCGCGCCGTTGGGACCGATCACGCCGACGATCCCGCCTGGCGGCAGGCGGAACGAAAGGCCCTCCACAAGAAGCTGATCGCCAAAACCCTTAGTAAGGCCGTCCGCCTCGATCACCACATCGCCGAGGCGCGGCCCCGCGGGGATTACAATCTGCGCCGAGGTGATGCGCTCGCCCGTATCCTTGTTGAGAAGTTCTTCGTAGGCCTGCAGCCGCGCCTTGGACTTCGCCTGCCGCGCGCGGGGTGAGGCGTTCACCCATTCCATTTCGTGCTTGAGTTCGCGCTGGCGCGCCGCTTCCTCGCGGCCTTCTTGCGCTAAGCGTTTTTGTTTTTGTTCGAGCCAGGAGGAATAGTTACCTTCGTAGGGGATGCCGCGCCCGCGATCGAGTTCCAGGATCCAGCCCGTGACATTGTCGAGGAAATAGCGGTCGTGAGTGATCACCACGACGGCGCCGGTATAATCTTGCAAGTATCGTTCGAGCCAGGCGACGGATTCCGCATCCAGGTGGTTGGTGGGCTCGTCAAGCAACAAAAGATCGGGCCGCGCCAGCAGCAACTTGCAAATGGCGACGCGCCGCCGCTCACCCCCTGAAAGTTTGGAGACATCCGCATCGCCGTCGGGGCACCTGAGCGCGTCCATGGCCATTTCGACTTTGCTGTCGAGATCCCACGCATCGATGGCGTCGATCTTTTCCTGGAGCGCCGACATCTGTTCCATCAGCTCGTCGGTGTAGTCCTCGGCGAGCTTGGCGGAAACTTCGTTGAAGGAATCGAGCAGCGCTTTGGTCTCGGCCACCCCTTCCATCACGTTGCCGAGGACATTTTTGCTCTCGTCAAGCTGGGGTTCCTGCGCGAGGTAGCCCACGCGCGCGCCCTTGGCGGCCCAGGCCTCGCCGTTAAATTCCTTGTCGAGCCCCGCCATGATGCGCAGCAAGGTCGATTTGCCCGCGCCGTTGACCCCCACCACCCCGATCTTGGCATCGGGGAAGAAGTTGAGGTTGACGTTTTCCAGGACCTTCTTGCCCCCCGCATAGGTCTTCGAGAGGTTTTCCATATGAAAAATGTACTGATAGGACGCCATTGCGGGCTTTCACCTTGGGTAGAGCGCGGAATCGCTGATGAACCGGGGGTTATAGCAGAGCGGCGGGCCCGCGCAATCGCCCCGTTTCCTGCAAAAAAGGCCGCCCGTTTTGAGGAAACATTACCGGCTCGTCACTTGGGCGGGGGGACCCCTTGCGCTAGGGTGCGCGCCGACCATAAAGCCTCAAAAGGGGGAAGACGACATGGGTAGAGGACTAGCCATTCTGGTCGCCATTTTGGTGATTGCAGGGGCCATCTGGCTCTTTGTTTCGGGCGCGCAAGGCCCGGGAGGCGAGCAAGCCGCCGATGATGCCGCCATGCAGGACGTGGAAGTCGCCGAGGCGGCCTCAGGCGAAGCAGAAGCCGAAGAGGCGCCGCTGCTTGAACGCAGCCTTTTGTTCGGCAATCCGGAACGGATACAGGGCCGCATCAGCCCGGACGGCACAATGATGAGTTTCCTTGCGCCGCATAACGGCGTTCTCAACATCTGGGTGGCGCCGGCGGGCGATTTCGGCGCCGCGCGCGTCATCACCAATGATGAGAACCGCGGCATTCGCCAGCACTTCTGGGTGCCCAACAATCAGTACATCGCCTATCTGCAGGATACCGGCGGCAACGAGAACTGGCACGTGCATGCGGTGAATGTGGAAACCGGTGAGGACCGCGACCTGACGCCGGTGCCCGAGGGCAGCCGCGCCAGCATTTTTGCCGGCAGCTACCGTCATCCGGACATGCTGGTGGTCGGCACCAATGAACGGGAAGCCACGCTGTTCGATCCCTTCCTGCTCAATGTGGTGACGGGTGAGATGGCCTTGATCGAAGAAAACCCCGGCTTTGTCGGTTATGATTTCGACGAGGACCTCAACGCCCGTCTTGCCACGCAGCAAACGCCCACCGGCGGCTTCCTGACGCTCAAGCGCACGGACGACGGCTGGGAGCCCCTGTGGGAAGTGCCGCAATCGGATGCGCTCACCTCGACGAGCCTTTACTTCACCGAAGACGGCTCGGGCATTTATGTGCTGTCCAGCGTGGGGCGCAATACCGCGGCGCTGTTCCTCATGGATGTGGCAACCGGCGAGCAAACCCTGATCGCCGAGAACGATCTGGCGGATATCTCCGGCGTCTTGATCCATCCCACGACCAACGAGGTGCTGGCCGTCAACTACGAGTACACGCGGACCGAATGGGACGTGGTGGACGCCGATGTGCAGGCCGCCTTCGACACGTTGGCGCAAGGATTGCCCGGCGATCCCAACATCGTCGCCCAGTCCCAGGACAACCGCTACTGGATGGTGGCCGCCAACGCGGCGCAAAGCCCCACGCGCTATTACCTGCTCGACCGGGAAACGGACACGCTGACCTTCCAGTTCAGCTCCCGGCCCGCACTTGAGGAAGCGCCGCTGCAGGAAATGCAGTCGCTGGTGCTCGAGGCGCGCGACGGGCTCAATCTCGTCTCCTACCTCACGCTGCCGCCGGGCAGCGATGCGGACGGCGACGGCATACCGGAAGAGCCGCAAGCCACGGTGCTTTATGTGCATGGCGGGCCTTGGGCGCGGGACAGCTATGGCTACAACACCACGCACCAGTGGCTCGCCAATCGCGGCTATGCGGTGCTGTCGGTGAACTATCGCGGGTCCAGCGGCTTTGGGAAGGACTTCATCGAAGCGGCCACCTTCGAGTTCGCGAGCGCCATGCATGACGACCTGATCGACGCGGTGAACTGGGCGGTTGAAAGCGGCATCTCCCAAGAAGACCGGATCGCCATTATGGGCGGCTCGTACGGGGGGTACGCAACGCTGGTGGGCCTGACCTTCACGCCGGAGACCTTTGCCTGCGGTGTGGACATTGTGGGTCCGTCGAACCTGGTCACGCTGATCGAAAGCTTCCCCGCCTATTGGCAGCCGTTCCTGGAAGCCACCTGGTATTCCCGCGTGGGCGATCCGCGTACGGAGGAAGGCCGGGAAAGGCTGCTCGCCGCCTCGCCGCTCACCCGCGCGGACGACATCGTGCGGCCCTTGCTCATCGGCCAAGGCGGCAACGACCCGCGGGTGACCAAACTTGAGTCCGATCAGCTCACCGAAGCGATGGAAGCCAACGGCCAGCAAGTCACCTACGTGAACTATCCGGACGAAGGCCACGGCTTTGCCCGACCCCAAAACCGCGACAGCTTCTACGGCATCTCCGAAGCCTTCCTTTCGGGTTGCCTGGGCGGGCGGTATCAGGAATTCGGGAACGCCTTTGAGGGCTCATCTACCGAGGTTCTGGCCGGCACCGAATATGTGCCGGGCCTTGCCGAGGCCATGGAAGGCTTTGAGCCGGAAATCCGCAACTAGGCTTTAAGGCCGTAAGACTATGAGCGGCCCGGGGCGTGCGCGCGCCGGGCCGTTTTCTTTCTTCTGTCATTCCGGGGCCGTGCAAAGCACGGAGCCCGGAATCTCGTGCGGCGAGTCGCGGAGCAAGATTCCGGGTCTAACATGTCGCGCCAAAGCCTTGCGGCTTTGGGCCCCACGTAACGCCCGGAATGACATCTCAGTTTGGGCTCGCGCTATGCTTGCCCGAGGATAACGGGTAGAAGACAAAGCACCTAACCGCCGAAACTCTCTTTCATGATGCGTTCGAGCCAATCTTTGTCGGTTTCATCGAACGATCCGTATGCGGTTGAATCCACATCGAAAACGGCGATGAGGTCGCCTGCCTTGTCGAACACCGGGACCACGATCTCGGACTTGGACGCCGCGTCGCAAGGGATGTGACCCGGGAAAGCGTGAACGTCATCCACGATTTGCGTCAGCCGCGTGGCCGCCGCGGTACCGCACACCCCGCGCCCGAACGCGATGCGCATACAGCCGAGGGTCCCTTGATAAGGCCCCGCCACCAGCTCGTCTGGTTTTTCCGGGTCCACCACATAAAAGCCGGTCCAGAAATAATGATCGAAAGCCTGAAACAGCAAACACGCCACCGTGGCCATGCGCGCGGTGAGGTTCGGCTCGCCTTCCAGAACGGCGGCGATTTCCTTGGCGGCCTCTTCGTATTGCGCGGCTTTTTGGGCGGGCGTCACGGGGGCTCCGATCTCATGGCTCACAATGTTGCGCCATGAAGATAGGGCGTCGTGCGCCTCAAGCCAAATAAGCGCTGTGCACAAAGCCCTCGCCGCCATTGTGAGCGACGAAGAACCAATCCCCATAACGCTTGATCAAGGCGACCTTGGCACCTTTGTTAAGCGGACCCCAGCCGAGTTTTTCAAACTCTACCCCCGGCCCGCCGCGAATGTTCAACGATGACGCCGTCACCACCCATTCGCGTTCATCGTCATTGTCGAAGGGGGTGAGCAGGTAATTGATCGCGGCGGAAACTTGCGCGGCAGCAAGCTCGCGCTTGCACTCTTGCGCCTGCGCCGCATCCCCTTCGTTAGAGCCGAAGAAGGGCTCGGTCAGGATCGAGGGTCTGGGGCCCATCTGACTGAGACTGCGCTGGCCCCGCCCGCCGCTGGCGGCTTGGGGCGTCTTCACTCCCCGGTCCTTGAGCCCCAAGGTGGCGACGGTCGCCGCTTGGACCGCTTGCGCAAGGCCTTTGGAAATGTCCGTCACATAAAGTGTTTCAGACCCGTTAGCCGTGGGCGTGAAGGCATTGAAGTGCAGTTCCATCGCCGCGTCGGCGCCCCATTCCTTGACTTGGTTGTAGGCGCCCGTGATGCCGATGCCATCGCGATAGAACACCTCAACGCCCACCTTGCCCGGGCCGAAATCCTGAAGCGCCGTCTGGGTCATCATGAGCGCCAGGTCCTTGTTCCACTCGTATTCATGTTGGCTAATGGGCGCGACAGCCTCGGCGCCCGGGCTGTTTTTTGTATGGCCGACAACAATAGCAAGTTTCGCGGTCATTTGTTTGCCTCCTCATCCAATAATTATTCCTTACACAGAACATAATACCCGTTTTGCGGGTTCTATTATGATTCTATCTTAATAGTGGAATTCAGTTCCGACAATGCACCTTGCGGCAGCCATCGAATATGGGGATATCGCGGGGGATAAGTGACCGCATCCAGCGGAATTAGCAGGCACCGAAGCCCTTATCCGCCCTATAGTGCACTAGTTGTATTTCTCATGGAATCTACTAAAAGGAAAGTATCAAAAATGGCTAACGGATGCTGGGGTGCGACTTCTGATAGTGGGCTTTATTGCCTTGATGCTCGCGGGGTGTGCAGCACCCGGCGGTGATCGGACGCTTGAGCGCCGCGACATTCTTCTGGGACTTGTGATGGTGGACTACACGCCCGGCAAGGGCACTAGCCGCACAGAATCTCATGTCGCGGGACTATGGCTCGGACGCGAGAGCACAGGTGCCGGATACCGCCATCATACGGAACTGCACGTGGCAAACGAATGCCAGATTGTTTTCTTGATTGATAGTGACGAGCAGTTCGCCGAAGCACGTGCGCTCATCGAAAGCACGTTAGAGATAAACGAGGGAGAGATATGCGTAGCAGAACAATAGCGGCCATCGCCGTGGGGCTGGCCATGGGCGGATGCGTCCTTGGCCGGACACATAATGACGTCATGGTTTTTGGAACAACAACGCAACTGGCCATTGATGTGTCGGCTCCCGTCCAAAACGCCGGCGTCCCGGCTTTTACCATTGGCTACAAGCGTCACGAAGCCGTTTGGATGCCGCTTCGCACGAGCGAAGGCACAGAGGCAGGTAACAACGACCGCAGCTTTGCAGAGGCGCAACAGACAGCAAGTCACATGAATGACTGCACCGAATCGTTTTCGGTAATGTTCACTAATGATGACGATGAGACTGATTTCGAAGCCCTTAACTCGTTCTGCCTTGCTTTGGTTCTTGACCCATCGAAGTATGTGGGTGTGTCAAGGGGCATAGATGATGCACGCGGCGGGACCGACCTGGAGATTGACACCTATTCGGTCTTCGCGAGCTTCGGGGCCCGGGGCAATGTGAGCAATGATGAAGCTGGCGGTGCTTTGGCACAGTTCTTTGCCACGGGTATTGCTGCGCAAAGACTCGGGGCCAATCCCGCAGTGGAGGGAGTCCTCCGTTCCGGCAGCGAATCGGTAGGAACTAACACTCGCGGCGTCGGTGATGCGGAAACTGAAGTCGCGGACTATGTTGCACTAAGACGCCGTGTTGAAGCCGTGCGTACGTGTTTGGCGGATGATAGTGCTGCAGACGATTATATCGAGCTCGATATCTTTTACGAGCGTGACCGCGAGGCATTCCGAGCCAAAGAAGACAATCAGAGAGCCGATCTCCTTTTGGAGTGGGGTGACCCAGCCACGCGATGGGCAGAAGCAGTGTGCCAGTTCCATACGACCGAGCAAGGCACGTCAAACCAAACTTCGGCCAACACAACCCCGACGACAACGGCACCCGCAGGAGCACCGACAGAACTCCCCGCTCCGTAGGAAGGATAAGCCACTTTGTAGCGGTCAGAAAATGGTGGGCCCGGAGGGACTCGAACCCCCAACCAGACCGTTATGAGCGGCCGGCTCTAACCAGTTGAGCTACAGGCCCCACCTGAACCGCGCGCACCTTAGCCAAAGCGTGGGAAGGGTCAATGTCGAGGCGGGGCAATGTTCACGCCACAGTCATGTCCCATTGTGCAATCATCGTGGGCGCTCAAGGGTTAAAGGGGGGCCAAACGGAGGATCAGCCATGCGCTCGCTCACGTCTGCCATTATCGTTGCCGTTGTCGCCATCGCCGCGGCCGGCGCCACGTTCGTTTTCACCGCCCAGCCCGTCGCCGCCCAGGACGAGCCGCCGCGCGTCATAACCGTGACCGGAAACGGCGAGGTCGCCGCCCGCCCGGACGAGGCAACCATCTCCATCGGCGTGGTGACCGAAGCCAATACGGCGCGCGAGGCGCTGAGCGCGAACAGCCAGGCCATGCAAGCGGTGTTCGGCCGCATGGAGGAGCTCGGCATTCCGGAGGCGAATGTTCAAACCTCCAACTTTTCCATTCAGCCCATCTATCCCCCCTACCGCCAGGGCCAGACCGAACCCCGGCGCATCACCGGCTACCGCGTCTCGAACACGGTTTCGGTGTTGTTTGAGGATATCGACACGGTGGGCTCGGGGCTCGATGCGGTGGTCTCGTCCGGCGCCAATCAGCTTCACGGCATCTACTTTTCGATCTCGGAAACCGACGAGTTGATGGCCGAGGCGCGCACGCTCGCCGTGGGAGATGCCCGGGCGCGGGCCGAAACCCTGGCCGCTGCCGCCGGGGTCCGCTTGGGCCGTGTGCTGACGATTTCCGAAGGCGGCGGGGCCTATCCGCAGCCGCAATTCTACGCCCGCACCGAGATGATGGCCATGGATGCGTCGGTGCCCGTGGCCGCGGGCGAGCAAACGCTCTCAAGCTCCGTCTCCATGACCTTCGAGATCGAATGAAAATTGCCGCCCTTCCCCGCCCGGAATGACATTTGTTTTGGCGCCCTACCCCTCAATAAAGTCGGGCGGAAGCTCCAGGGGCAGCTTATCCTCGCTCACAATACCCTTCACCCGCCGCATGAAGGACGCCTCGATATATTCCGGGTGCGTATGAACGTAAAAGCTGCCGTCCTCGGCGGCCTTAAACACCATGTCCGCCACGTCCGCCGGCGCCATGCCATGTTCGTGCAGCCAGTTATGGAAGATTTTGGCGCGGCCGCCTAAGCCGCCTTCCTCCACCGGCACGGCTTGGGGCTTGTTGCGGGTGGATTTGACGATCTCCGTCGCAATGGGCCCGGGGCAGAGCAGGATCGCCTGCAGTTTGGAGCCCGCCACTTGCAGATCGTAATAGAGCCCTTCCATGAACCGCGCCACCGCGTGCTTCGCCACATTGTAAGGCGCGGTGGTGCCCGTATTGAGCCCCATGATCGAGGACGTGGCTTCGATGACGCCCTCCTCGCCCTTTTCGATCATGCGCGGCACGAAGGCCTGCACCCCATAGAGCACGCCCTGCCAATTGACGCCCATCACCCAGTCCCATTCCGCGGGCGCGGTGTCCCAGGCGGTGCCGCCCTTGGCGCCCGCGACCCCTGCGTTCAGGGCGAGGAAATGCACATTGCCGAAGCGCGCGAACGCAGCATCGGCGAGCGCGGCAACGTCGTCTTTCTTCGATGTGTCAGTGACAAGGGACAGCGCTTCGGCGCCCTTATCCCGCACGGCCGCTTCCACATTTGCAAGGCGCGGGGCCTCGATGTCGGCGAGCACCACGTTCATGCCGCGGCAGGCGGCCTCGTGCGCGAACGCCTCGCCAATGCCGCTGGCCGCGCCGGTGATGACGGCGGTTTTTCCTTTGAAGTCTTTCATGGGGCGGGCTCCTTCTCCGGTAAGAGAGCTTACCCGTTGGACGCAGCGGCTCAACACCCCAAAGTCATTCCGGGGCGGCGGAACGCCGCGCCCGGAATCTTGCGCACCCTCTTTGACGCCCCCCGGTTCAACCGGGGGGTCCACATTGCAATCTGATCAGCAAACGAGAGGTGGATCGCCCGGTCGGAACCGGGCGACGTCGAAGAAAAGCGGGCACGGGCGGTCTATTGCAAGATTCCGGGTCTAACATTCGCCTCCAAGGACTTGTGTCCTTGGGCTCATGTAACGCCCGGAATGATATTTATGTTTCGGTCATGCCCAGGCTTGACCCGAGCATCCACCGCAATCTCAACACGCTCAGAGAGCGGGGTAGATCCTCGGGTCGCGCTTCGCTTGCCCGAGGATGACGGAAAGGGAGTTGGAATGACGTAAGGAAACGATCAGTTGTCGAGGAAGCTGCGCAGTTTCCGTGACCGGCTCGGGTGCTTGAGCTTGCGCAAGGCCTTTGCCTCGATCTGGCGGATGCGTTCCCGCGTGACGGAGAATTGCTGGCCAACTTCCTCAAGCGTGTGGTCGGTGTTCATGCCGATGC
>JANQLJ010000125.1 GCA_028280665.1 Alphaproteobacteria bacterium | reverse complement strand
CGACCCGACTTCATTCCCTTGGGCAATGTGCGCATCGGCAAGGCGGAACTTTCCGCCTGCGGTGACTGGCTCATTGCCTGCGAACCAGGCGATAACCTGAGCGGGCGGCATGTCGCGGGGCAGGGCTTCTTCGGCTCGGCGTAGCAAAGTATCCCGCCGCGGCCAGTCGGGATGTTCGTTTAGAAACTGGACGATGGCTTCAAAAGGCGCACCGGACCCGCTGTCCTGCACCCAAAGCCACCGCACAAGATCACGCCCCACGGGATCGCTCGCCTGGTTAGCGAGATTAAGCGCCCGGCGCCAACGGTCCCGGCGCACGGCGTCGAATGCCTCTGTCAGGACGTCGTAGTCCGCTTCGGACATGTAGCGCGAGGGCGGCGGCGGTTCAGGGCGGAGGACGGGGCGGACATCGCCAAGCTCAATGGCGGCGGCCCATGCGGGCGCTGCAAGCCCGAGCACGGCACAACAAAGCCAAGCTAGCGAAAGGCAACGTACCGCCATTCGTGATCCCGCACCCCATTGATTTCCGGCGCTCCGGAGGGTTGGAGCGACCGGATCCCTCCGATGCATTGAGCCTATAGGGCAAAATTTAACGACGCTACCCTAGAGGCGCCGAAATGGGGTAAGGATGGTCACGTCCAGGCCCTATTCCTGATGGAAACCTTAACCGATGCCCCAACTCGGACCTGCACATATTCGCGGCTCTTTGTGCGCGCTCGTGACCCCGTTCAAGGACGGGGCCGTGGATACGCGTGCCTTCTCCGAGCTCATCGAGTGGCATATGGACGAAGGAACTCACGGGCTGGTGCCGTGCGGGACCACGGGCGAATCCCCCACCTTGTCGGTCGAGGAACAGGAAACCCTGATCCGCCTTTGCGTTGAGCGGGCGGGAGGCAAGATTCCCATCGTCGCGGGGACCGGCACCAATTCTACCGCCGTCTCCATCGAGCGGACGCAGCGGGCGGAGGCCCTAGGCGCCGATGCGGCCATGCTGGTCGCGCCTTACTACAACAAGCCCACCCAGGAAGGGCTGTACCAGCACTTCAAGGCGGTGGCTCAAGCCACTGATCTACCGGTCATTCTCTACAATGTGCCGGGGCGCACTGTGACCGACATATCGGTTGAAACCCTTGCGCGGCTGAGTGAGATCCCCAACATTGTGGGCGTCAAGGACGCAACCGCGGACCTTGCCCGGGTGAGCCGCCAGCGCGCGGCGTGCGGGGCGGATTTCATCCAGCTTTCTGGTGAAGACGCAACGGCGCTGGCCTTCAACGGAGCGGGAGGGACCGGGTGCATTTCCGTCACCGCGAATGCGGCCCCCCGGCTTTGCTCGGCGCTTCAGAAAGCGACCCTCGCGAGCGATATGGCCACGGCGCTTGCGGTGCAGGACAAGCTGATCGCGCTTCACGATGCGCTTTTCCTCGAGACGAGCCCCGCGCCCGTCAAGTACGCCCTTTCGGTTCTGGGTAAGTGTGCAGAAGACGTGCGCCTGCCTCTTGTGCCGCCCACCGAGGCAACGCGCGCGCGGGTGCGCGAGGCCCTTGAGACCGCCGGCCTCCTGGCGTCTTAGGAGGAGAGGGCCATGGCAAAGCAATCTCCCCGGCGAAAGGTTTTGGCCGACAACCGCCGCGCCAAATTCAACTACGAGATTTCCGACACGGTGGAAGCGGGCATTATGCTCGAAGGCACTGAGGTGAAAGCCTTGCGTGAAGGCAAGGCCAGCATTCAGGACAGCTATGCCTCGCCCGAAAGCGGCGCGATCTATCTGATCAACGCCTACATTCCCGAATACAGCGCCGCGAACCGCAACAATCACGAATCCCGGCGGCGGCGGAAACTGCTCTTGCATAAACGCGAGATCGCACGCCTGACCCAGGCGGTACGAACCAAAGGGGTGACCCTTGTGCCCTTGAAGCTCTATTTCAATGAGAAAGGCGTGGTGAAGGTTGAGCTTGCGGTCGGTAAGGGCAAGAAGGTTCACGACAAGCGGCAAACGCAAAAAGACCGTGATTGGGAGCGGCGCAAAGGCCAGTTGTTGCGGGAAGGGTAATCGGGTGCCGATCACAGGCCTTCTTTTCGTGCTCGCGGTCAGCATCGGCCTCCTGCTCGGACTTATCTTCAGGGCACCGCTTCTGCGGGTTTGGGACCGGATAACTGGTGAGTTTGAGCGCGAACAGGAACTTCAGCGCCTCGCGCAAACCTCCGAGCACGGACATTTTTTCCTGACTATCGCCAAGTACGACCGCGAAATGCCGCCTATTGATTGTTATGAGGAAGACGACGGCTCGCTCACCTATGTCTGGGACGGGCAGGAGTTCTCGAACGAAGAAGCGGCGAACTTCGCGCGGCGCACGGCGGTGCTGGCCGCGGCGCGCGCCTATTATGGCGATATCGATATATGGACCAAGTCGCTGCCGCCCCCGCCGCGGCCCCGGTACCGCAAGCGCTAGGCGCGGCCAAGATAGCGGGCGATCTTGCCAAAGACGTCTTCGAACATCTCCGTCGTCAGCCGCCCTGTATTCGTGTTGTAACGCGAGCAGTGATAGCTGTCGAAAAGCGTGGTGCCGCCCACTTCGTGCATCGCGCCGTGGGCGAACTTGTGATCCTTGAGTTTGCCGCCGAGCGCGCGCACGGTTGAATCGTGAGCAATCTTGCCCAGCGCGAGAATGGCGCAAAGGCGGGGCAGGGCGGCAATGCGCGCTGTGAGGTACTTGCGGCACTCATTGATTTCGGCGCCCACGGGTTTGTTTTCCGGCGGCACGCACCTGACCGCATTGGTGATCATGGCGCCGGTAAGCTGTAACCCGTCATTAGGATCGGCCTTGTAGGCGCCTTTCGCCCAGCCAAACTTGATCAGCGTGCCGTATAAAAGATCGCCGGCAAAATCGCCGGTGAATGGACGGCCCGTCCGGTTGGCCCCGGTCACCCCGGGCGCGAGCCCAACGATCAACAGCTCCGCATCCTCGGGCCCGAACGAACCCACGGGCGCGTTATGCCAGGCGGGTTCTTTTGCACGCAGCTCATCAAGATAGGCTGCAAGCCTGGGGCAGGCGCGGCAGTCACTCGGCGGTTCCGGCTGACCTGTTGCGGTGTGGCTCACGAAACGGTTGCGACGTCGTCTTCGTCCTCGAAGTCATCATCATAGTCATCGCCGCCGCTGGTGTCAGGCGCCGGGCGCTCTCTTTGGGGTCGGCCGATGATACCGCTAAGTCCGGACAATTCGACGAACGTATCGGCCTGGCGCCGCAGCTCGTCGGCCAGCATGGGCGGCTGGGACTTGATGGTGGAAACGACGCTCACCCGAACGCCCTTTTGCTGAACCGATTCAATCAAGCGCCGGAAGTCGCCATCGCCGGAAAAGAGCAGAATCTGATCCACATGCGGCGCGAGCTCCATCACGTCGACGGCGATCTCCACGTCCATGTTGCCTTTGACGCGCCGCCGGCCTTGCTGGTCGGTGTATTCCTTGGCCGGTTTGGTGACGATGGTGTAGCCGTTGTAATCGAGCCAATCGACCAAAGGCCGCAAGGGAGAATACTCCTGATCCTCGATGATGGCGGTGTAGTAATAAGCGCGGATGAGGGTTCCCTGATCCTTCAGGAAATCAAGAAGCTTCTTGTAGTCCACATCGAACTCAAGCGCTTTGGTCGCGCCGTAGAGATTTGCGCCGTCGATGAAAACCGCAAATTTGTCTTCGGGGTAAAAGCCAAGATCAATAGTGCTCACAATCGTATCTTCCTTTGGTAATGTCAGGCCCGGATTTGAGCCTGGAAGTAAGATGATCCTTATCGGACTCGGGGCAAACCTGCCCAGCAAACTGGGGCCCCCGCGCGTAACGCTAGAAGCCGCTCTCGACCGCTTGGACGAAGCGGGGGTCAAGACCCTTATGCGCTCGCACTGGTACCGGACGAGCCCCGTGCCGCCCTCCGGTCAGCCGGATTTCGTGAACGGCGTGGTGGCGACCGAGACCACGCTGGCGCCAGCGGACCTGCTGACGCTGCTTCACCAGACCGAGGCCGCCTTGGGCCGGACCCGCCGCGAACGGTGGGAAGCCCGCATCCTCGACCTGGACCTCCTCGCTTATCATGAGCGCTGTATCTTAGAAAGGCTCCAAGGAAGCGGGCAATCCATTCAGATACCACACCCCAGGTTGCATGAGCGGCGATTTGTCCTTGTGCCCCTCACGGAGATCGCCCCGGACTGGGTGCACCCGGCCCTCGGCAAGACCGCGCGGGAGCTTCTCGACGGGCTGGAGAGCGCGGAGCAGGTCGAAACCCTCGGCTAAGACCCTTAATCTTGGCCCCTAGCTTGACCCTTGCAAACCTCACGATTCCCCTATATCTACCCACGCTTCCATTTATCAGGAGGACGCCCATGGCGCGTGTCACGGTTGAGGACTGCGTAGAAGTCGTCTCGAACAGGTTTGACCTTGTCCTGCTTGCGGCCCAGCGGGCGCGCGGGATTTCGGCCGGCGAGGCGCTGACGGTGGATCGCGACCGGGATAAAAACCCGGTGGTTTCCTTGCGCGAGATTGCCGAGAAGACCGTTGAATCGGACGACCTCACCGAGCAGCTCATTCAAAGCATGCAACGCCATGTGGAAGTGGATGAGCCTGAGGAAGATGCGCCTCAACTAACCGGTCCCACCGAGGACCAGCCGGTCACTCTGACAGAGGAAGACCTGTTGCGCGCCCTGAGAACCGAAAACGAGGCCCCGGCGGAAGGCTACGATCGCTTCTGAGGAGTTTTCCGATCGCAATGAATTCGGCACTATTCGGCCGGGCGGGGCAGTAAAGGCCGCGCCCGGCTTTTTCGTCTGCGCGCAAGAGCGCCAAGACGGATTGAGGGCGGATTGAGAGCGGAATGAATTTGAAGGCCGACCTACTGCGCGAAGTCCAAGACCACGGCGACCATGCGGACCCCGTGGTGCTCGCCCGTGCCTTCGAGGCCGCCGAGCTGGCCCACCATGGCCAGACCCGCAAAAGCGGCGAGCCCTACATCACGCATCCGGTGGCCGTTGCCATGATCCTTGCTGATCTGGGGCTCGACACGGGCAGCCTGGTCACCGCCTTGCTCCACGACACGGTGGAAGACACAAGCACTACACTGGATGAGGTCGAGCGCGCGTTCGGAACCGAGATCGCCGGGCTTGTCGACGGGGTGACCAAGCTGACCCAGCTTGAACTTTCCTCCGAAGCGACGGAGCAGGCCGAGAACTTCCGCAAACTCCTGCTCGCGATTTCCAAGGACATCCGCGTTCTTCTGGTGAAGCTCGCCGACCGGCTGCACAACATGCGCACGATTGAATCCCTGGGCGAGGACAAGCGCCGCCGCATTTCCCTTGAGACGATGGAGATTTACGCGCCACTTGCGGGTCTTATCGGGATGCAACACATCCGCGACGAGCTTGAAGACCTGGCGTTTGAAATTTTGCACCCCGACGCGCGCGAATCCGTGGTGCGGCGCCTGCGTTCGCTCGATTATACATCGGGCGATCTTATCGAGCGCATCGCTAAGCAGATCAAACAGCTTCTTGCCGAACACGGCATTGACGCTCATGTCTATGGGCGTGAAAAGCGCGCCTATTCCATCTGGCGCAAGATGGAGCGCAAGGCGATTTCATTTGAGCAACTGTCGGACGTTTACGGGTTCCGCGTCATCGTTGGAACGCCCGAGGAATGTTACCGGGCGCTGGGGATTATTCATCAAAAATGGTCGGTGGTGCCCGAGCGATTCAAGGATTACATCTCAACGCCCAAGCGGAATGACTACCGCTCGATCCATACAACGGTCGTGGGCCCCCAGGGCCAGCGCGTCGAGCTGCAAATCCGCACCCAGGAAATGGACGAGGTAGCCGAGGAAGGCATCGCCGCGCACTGGAAGTACAAGACCGGCGATGGGGGCGATTATGACTGGCGACCTGATCTTGAAGAAAGCCGGGCCACCCGCCGCCTGCGCGAGATGACCGACATGCTCGAGCAGGGCGCGACGCCGGAGGAGTTTCTCGACAACACCAAGCTCGAACTTTTTCAGGATCAGGTGTTTTGTTTTACGCCCAAGGGGCACCTGATCGCTTTGCCGCGCGGCGCGACGCCGGTGGATTTCGCCTATGCCGTTCATACGGATATCGGCAACCGCTGCGTGGGCGCGAAAATCCACGGCCGCATCCGGCCGCTCAAGACCGAGCTTAGGAACGGCGACATTGTGGATATTCTCACCTCGGCGGTGGAGCGGCCCAATCCCGATTGGGAAAGCTTCGTGGTCACAGGCAAGGCGCGCTACACGATCCGCAAGTTCATTCGCGCCTCGGAAGTCGAAGAGTTCGTGCAGCTTGGCCAAAGCCTCCTCGAACGCGCCTTTGCCGAGCACGGGCAAAAGTTCACAAAGAAAGCGGTGAAACAGGCGCTCAAGCGCTTGAAGCTGGGCAAGGAAGAAAATGCCTACGAGCTTCTTGGGCGCGGTGAGCTTCACCCCCGCCAAGTGCTCGAGGCCGCGTTTCCCGGCCTTGTGTTCGATGCGGGTCCCGAAGCTAAGCCGCGCTCAAAAAAGAAGGCGCCGCGGAAACTACGGGGCGTGGCCCCCAAGCCGGTTCCCATACGCGGCCTTACGCCGGGCATTGCCGTGCATCTTGCCGCCTGTTGCCACCCCATCCCGGGCGACCGGATCGTCGGTATCGTCGAGCCGGGCCACGGCGTGCGCGTGCATACGATCGACTGCGAGTCCCTGCGGGAGTTTCAGGACGATTCGGCCTCCTGGCTCGATTTGGCCTGGGACGAGCGTAAGAAGAGCAACATCGTTCCTGTGGGCCGCATCAAGCTCTCGGTGCTCAATCAGCGGGGAACGCTGGGCGCGATTTCAACGGCGATTGCCGACAACGGCGCCAACATCTCCAATGTCAAAATTGAAGACCGGGGCGCGCTGCTCTATGAAATGCTGATCGATGTGGAAGTGGAAGACCTCAAACACTTGACACAGATTATCGCCGCGCTGCGCGCATCGCTGCCGGTGCAATCGGCGGAACGGGTGCGCGGCTGGTCGGCGGACGACGAGGGGGAGGACGCGAAGTAGATGGATACCGAAGCGGTACTTGATGAGTTCAAAGGCGCGGGCGCTTATCTGGAAGGCCACTTTGTGCTTTCCTCGGGCCTTCATAGCCCCGTTTTTCTGCAAAAGGCGCTTGTCTATCAGTACCCGGAACGCATGGAGCGCCTGTGCAAGGCGCTTGCTGAAAAGGTAAAGGCGGAAGTGGATCCGCTTCCTGAGGTTATCGTCTCCCCCGCCGTTGGCGGTATTATTCCGGGGTATGAAATGTCCCGTTGGCTGGGCATTCCCAATATGTTTGTCGAGCGCGAGGACGGCGTCTTTCGGTTGCGGCGGAACTTCCGGCTTGAACAGGGGCAGAGGGTGCTCATCGTGGAAGACGTGATGAGCACGGGGCTTTCGTCGCGTGAGACCATTGAGGCGGTCCACCGCGAGGGGGGGCACGTGGTTGCTGAAGCGGTCCTCGTTGACCGTTCGGGCGGGAAGGCCGATCTGGGCGTGCCGCTCATCGCTCTCGCGCAAGTGGATTTTCCGACTTATGAAGAGGGTAAGCTGCCCCCCGAACTTGCAAAGCTCCCGGCCATCAAACCGGGCAGCCGGGATCTTGCAAAGAAAGCGGACGGCGGTGGCTGAGGACGGTCAAAAGTTTCTCGGGCGGTTGCGGCTGGGCGTGAACATCGATCACGTGGCGACCATCCGCAATGCCAGAGGCGGCATCCATCCCGATCCCTTGCGCGCGGCGAAGATCGCCGCCGATGCGGGCGCCGATGGCATCACGGCTCACTTGCGCGAAGACCGGCGGCACATCTCGGACGAAGATATCGACCGGTTGGTGGACGAGATTGACCTGCCGCTCAATCTCGAAATGGCGGCGACAGACGAGATGCTTGAGATCGCTTTGCGCCACAAGCCGCATGCCTGCTGCATCGTTCCGGAAAAGCGCGAGGAGCGCACCACCGAGGGCGGCCTCGATGTGGCGGCCCAGCACAACCATCTCGCAAAATACGTGGGCAGCCTAGGCGATGCGGGCGTTCGCGTCTCGCTCTTTATTGAAGCCAATCCCGTGCAGGTGGCCGTAGCAAAGGCGCTTGGCGCCGAGGTGGTGGAGTTCCACACCGGCACTTATACGGACGCCCACCATGCGGGCGATGTGGCCTTGCGCGACCGGGAGCTGGCCAAGCTCGTGGCGGCGGGCCGCATCGCCCATGAACAAGGGCTCGAAGTTCATTACGGGCATGGGCTCACTTTCGATACGGTCGGCCCGGTTGCCGCGATCCGCGAAGCGATGGAACTCAACATCGGGCATTTTCTCATCGGCGAGGCCATCTTTACGGGGCTTGACGCGGCCATCCGCCGTATGCGCGAGCTGATGGACGAGGCGCGCGCATGATTATCGGGATCGGAAACGACATCATCGACATTCGCCGCATCGAACGGACCCTGGAACGCTTCGGCGACCGCTTCGTCACCCGCATTTTTACAGAGATCGAACAGGCGAAGTCCGACCGCCGCCGTCTGCGGGCTGCTTCGTACGCAAAGCGGTTTGCGGCGAAAGAAGCGTGCTCCAAAGCGCTGGGAACCGGGTTTCGCCGCGGCACGTTCTGGCGCGATATGGGCGTCGTCAATCTGCCTTCGGGCAAGCCGACCATCGCGCTGACCGGCGGCGCGGCCCTGCATCTGAAGCGGCTAACGCCGGACGGTTATCTTTCCAAGATTGACCTGACGATTACCGACGATTTTCCGCTGGCCCAGGCCATCGTGATCATTTCTGCCGTGCCGCCCGATATGGCGGACCAATTGCAATGACCGAGATGTGAAGGCGGGGCCTTTTGCGGGGCGGGGGGGTGCTAGCCTAGATTAGGGCATGATTGATCGCGTGGGTCACATTGTTGCCGGTGCGGGCCGCCTTGTAGGCAGGCGCGTTGTCAGGTTCTTCCGCCCCCACGGCATGGTGACCATTTGGGAGCATCTCAAGTTCCTGATCGTGCTCGTTCTTATTGCCGTCCTTTTCCGGTCGTTTGTCGTGTTGCCGTACCGGATTACCTCCGGATCCATGATGGGAACGCTCCTGGTGGGCGATTACTACTACGTCTCGAAATTTGCTTATGGCTTTAGCCGCTACTCCTCGCCCATCCATCTTTACCCGCGGGCCGGGCGCATCTTTGGCCGCTTGCCGGAACGGGGCGACATTGCCGTCTTCAAGCTCCCCACCGATGACCGGGTCGATTATATCAAGCGGGTGATCGGCCTTCCCGGCGACCGCGTTCAAGTGACCGGCGGTGTTCTGCACATCAATGGGGAGGCAGTGCCGCGCGTACCATCGGGCACATACGATCTTGAACTGCACCCGGGCGAGACGCTGCGCGTGCCCCAGTACCGCGAGACCCTGCCCAATGGCGTCAGCTATTTCACCCTCGACGCAACGCCCTATGGCCCGGGAGATTTCACTGAAGAATACGTGGTCCCTGAGGGGCATCTCTTCATGTTGGGGGATAATCGCGACAACTCCCTCGATAGCCGGTTCCTGGCCGAAGTGGGATTTGTGCCCTACGAGAATCTGGTAGGGCGCGCGGAGGTCCGGTTCTTTTCCACGGACGGCAGCGCCGCCCTGTGGCAAGTATGGCGGTGGCCGGACGCCATCCGGTGGGGCCGGGTCTTCGGAACGCCGTGAGGTCCAATCTATAGGCGCTTGAAGGGGGTGGCATATTGGGGCGGCCCGATTTAAGTAGTAGGCGAGTCGCGGAGTGATCGAGAATGAGTATGGCGTCAAGCGCAGGATCCAAAACGGGCGAGGCAATCTGGGACAATGCCAAAACCATCGGCATTGCCCTTTTGATTGCATTGGTCATCCGAACATTTCTGTTTCAGCCGTTCAACATCCCGTCCGGTTCCATGATGGGAACGCTGCTCGTTGGCGACTATCTGTTCGTCTCCAAGTTCACCTATGGCTACAGCCGGTACTCCTTTCCCTTTGGGCTGGTTCCGCTGGATGGCCGCGCCCTCAGCCGCTTGCCGGAACGGGGCGATGTCGTCGTCTTCAAGCTGCCCTCTGATAACCGCACCGATTACATCAAGCGTGTGATCGGACTTCCCGGCGACCGCATTCAAGTGATGGACGGTGTTCTTCATTTGAACGGCGAGGCGGTTGCGCGGGAGAGAGTGGAGGACTTTGCCTATCGCTTGGGCGATGGCCGCGTGGTCTATGTTCCGCAATACCGCGAGACGCTCCCCAACGGTATTGAATACCTGACGCTCGACTCCATGCCCAATGGCCCCAACGATAACACCGGCGTCTATGTGGTCCCCGAAGGGCATCTCTTCATGATGGGCGACAACCGCGACAATTCCGCCGACAGCCGCGAGCCCGGCGCCGTGGGCTATGTGCCCGCAGCGAATGTGGTGGGCCGCGCCGAGATCAAGTTTTTCTCAACCGACGGCAGCGCGGCCTTGTGGGAGTTTTGGCGCTGGCCGAACGCGACCCGGTGGGGCCGCATCCTGCAGGGCATTGACTAAGCGCGCGCGGACGGGGCCAAGGCCGCCGCGGCCCCCCGCCGCCGCGCACAAACGCCTTCAAAAGCGATTGGGCTACACGTTCAAAAACGCAGAACTGCTTGTTGAGGCCATGACTCATGCGAGCGCGGAAACGCGCGCTGCGGGGTTTGCGGACAATGAACGGCTCGAGTTTCTCGGCGACCGCGTGCTGGGATTACTTGCAGCCGAGTCACTCTTAAAAGCGTTTCCCGATGCAAGCGAGGGCAAGATTGCGCCGCGCCTTAATGCGCTGGTGCGCCGCGAAACCTTGGCCGAGATTGCACGGGAACTGGATCTCGGTACTTGTCTTGTTATTTCCTCAGGCGAGGAACAATCGGGCGGCAGGGACAAGCCCGCGCTTCTTGCCGATGCGTGCGAGGCGCTGATGGCGGCGCTCTACAAGGATGGCGGGATGCGCGCGGTGCGGCATTTTTTCGACGCCTACTGGAAAGCGCGCTTGACTAACGCCACCACGGTTCCCCGCGATGCCAAGACACGTTTGCAGGAATGGGCGCAAGGGGCGGGGCTTGGGACTCCCACCTACAAAGCCGTGTTGCGCAGCGGCCCGGATCATGCGCCCCTGTTCACCATCGAGGTTCGGGTGCAAGGCAGGGATGCCCGGCGGGCCAAAGGCGCTTCCAAGCGCGAGGCGGAACAAGCCGCCGCTGCGGCGCTCCTAGAGGCGGAAGGGATCGATGGCTGAGCCCGGTCCCACCCGCTGCGGCGTCGTTGCGGTTGTCGGCGCGCCCAATGCCGGCAAGTCCACTTTGGTCAATCAAATGGTGGGCGCCAAAGTCGCCATCGTCACTCACAAGGTGCAGACCACGCGCACGCGATTGCGCGGCATCTTCCAGGAAGGTGCGGCGCAAATCATTCTTGTGGATACGCCCGGTATCTTCGCGCCGCGCCGCAAGCTCGACCAGGCCATGGTCGAGGCGGCTTGGGGCGGCGCGGAAGACGCCGATGAGATTGTCTTGCTGGTGGATGCGCCGCGTCATGCCGAAACCGATCAGGGCGGCAAGGCCGGCGAAGACACCGCGCGCATTATCGAAGGCCTGAAAGCGCGGGGGCGGACCGCCGTGCTCGCGCTCAACAAGATCGACGGGATGAAACGCGAGCCGCTGCTAGAGCTGATCGCCAAGTTCAATGAAACGGGTGCTTTCTCCGAGACCTTTCTTATCTCTGCGCTTACGGGGGAGGGCGTGGCCGAGATGCGGCAGTACCTGGTTAGCCGGATGCCCGAAGGCCCCTGGCTTTACCCGGAGGATCAGCCCGCCGATGTGACCCAGCGCCTGCTGGCCGCCGAGGTCACGCGCGAAAAGCTCATTCTGCGTCTTCATGACGAGCTGCCTTACGCAGCAACGGTGGAAACCGAAACATGGAAGGACCTGAAAGACGGCAGCGCGCGGATCGAGCAAACAGTGTTCGTCGAGCGGGACAGTCAGAAAGCCATCGTGCTCGGCAAGGGCGGGCGGACAATCAAAGAGATCGGGAGCGAGGCGCGCACCGAGCTTGAAGAATTACTGGGCCGCAAGGTGCATCTGTTTTTGTTTGTCAAAGTGCGCGAGAAGTGGGCGGAAGACCCCGAGCGGTTCCGCATGATGGGTTTAGAAGCCCCCAAGGGATAAACCATGGACTGGTCCGATGAAGCCATAACGCTCGGTGCCCGCGCCCATGGAGAAAACAGCGCGATTGCCACCTTGCTCACTAAAGCACATGGCAGGCACCTGGGGCTTG
>JANQLJ010000116.1 GCA_028280665.1 Alphaproteobacteria bacterium | reverse complement strand
ATCATCGCCTCCATCGAGGGGCTCGGCCGCGGGCTTTCCACCGCCCTTTTCGAAGCCATCAACATTCTCGGCTTTACCGGGCAGGTCATCCAGACCTGGTTCAAGTGGCTTTTCATGTGGAACCGCATCCGCCTCACGCCGGTCATCTATCACATGGAACAGGTGGGCCTGAACGCGGTGCCCATTATCGCGCTGATCAGTTTCCTTATCGGTGCCGTGCTCGCCTTCCTCGGCTCGGACCTGCTCGAAGACTTCGGCGCCGAGGTCTACACGGTGACGCTCGTCTCGTTCGCGTTCTTGCGCGAATTTGGCGTGCTCCTGACGGCGATCATGGTGGCGGGTCGTTCGGGCAGCGCTTTTACCGCGCAGATCGGCTCCATGAAAAACCGCGAGGAAATCGACGCCATGAAGGCGCTGGGACTCGATCATGTGGAACTGCTGGTGTTGCCGCGCGTGATCGCCATGGTGATTTGCCTGCCCATGCTCACCTTCCTTGCCGACATCATGGGCCTTGTGGGCGGCGGCGCGGTGCTGATCTCAATGGAAGGGATGTCGCCGGGGCAGTACTTCAACCGGCTGCAAGCGGTGACCCAGATTCAGCATTTCAATGTAGGCCTGATCAAATCGGTATTCTTCGCCGGTGCCATCGCCATCATCGGCTGTTATCAAGGCCTCAAGGTCGAAGGCAGCGCGGAATCCGTGGGCCAGCGCACCACCCTCTCGGTGGTCGAGGCGATTTTCACGGTGATCGTGCTCGACGCGGCGTTCGCCATCTATTTCATTGAGATCGAGTATTGATATGGATGGCTACGGCGAAAATATCATTTCCATCCGCGGGCTGAAGAACCAGTTCGGCGCACAGGTCATCCATGACGGGCTCGATCTGGACGTTAAACGCGGCGAAGTGCTCGGCATCGTGGGCGGCTCGGGGACCGGCAAGTCGGTGCTGCTGCGGACCATCACCGGCCTTAACAAACAGCGCGCGGGCGAGATTCGTGTGTTCGGGCAAGACCTGCAGCGCCTGCCCGATGATGCGCGCCGCGAATACGAAACCCATTGGGGTGTTCTGTTTCAGGATGGCGCATTATTCTCCTCGCTCACTGTCGGGCAGAACATCCAGGTACCGCTGAAAGAGCATTTGAAGCTACCGCAAGCGACTATGGACGAGATTGCCGCGCTCAAGATCGGCATGGTGGGCCTGCCCCCGGACGCAGGCCCCAAATATCCGTCCGAGCTGTCGGGCGGTATGCGCAAGCGGGCGGGCCTTGCCCGGGCGTTGGCACTCGACCCCGATATCGTCTTTTTGGACGAGCCCACCGCCGGGCTTGATCCCATTGGGGCGGCGGCTTTCGACAACCTGATTCTCAGCCTCAAGAACACGCTGGGGCTGACGGTCTTCATGGTGACCCACGATTTGGACAGTCTTCACGCCATTTGTGACCGGATCGCGGTGCTCGCCGAAAAGCGTGTTATCATTGTCGGGACCATGGAAGAGATGCTGCGCTTTAACCATCCTTGGGTGCGCGAGTACTTCCACGGGCCCAGAGCGCGCGCGGCGCTCGACGCCAAGGGGAACGAGTAGATGGTGTCGGGTATGCTGGCGCGGCGAGGGTAAAGGAGGGGACGCGAAATGGAAACGCGGGCCAACTACCTGCTGATCGGGATCGTGACGCTGGCGGTCATTGTCGCGATCTTCATGTTCGTGCTGTGGACGCTCAAGGGCGAGCTTGATCAGCAGTATGCGTATTATGACATCGTGTTTGAGGATTCCGTTGCCGGGCTCAACACGGCGGGCGATGTTCTGTTCCAGGGGATCAATGTGGGGCAGGTGACCGACATTCGCGTCGATCACGCGGACCCCAGCAAAGTGCGCGTGACCGTGCGCATCCAGGTGCGCGAAGATTTCGTTATCCGCGAATCCTCCGAAGCCACGTTGCAGATGCAAGGGATCACCGGCGTTGCCTTCGTGCAGATCGTGGGCGGGGGCGCCGAGGGCGGCCCGCTGCCCCGGGTGACCAATCCCGCCGCCCAGCGGCCCACCATCCCCTCGCGCCGTTCCTACATGCAGGAACTCTTTGAAGCGGCACCGCAAGTAGTTGATGAAGCGGTGGCGACCTTACGCACCATCCAGGAACTTCTGAACGAGGAAAACCGCGCCGCCATCGCCGGCATCTTGAGCGATGCGCAGACGGTCAGCTCGACCTTCGCGGCGCGGCAGGGTGAAATCGACAGCACCATCGAGTCACTGAGCCTGTTTGCCGACAGCCTGGGCCAAACCTCCGACCAGATTGTATCCATGTCCGACGATATCAGCGATGCCATTGCAAGCATTACCGATGCTGCCGACAGCTACACCATCCTTGCGCAAGACGCAGACCGCTTCTTGCGCCGCAACGAGGATGCGGTCGAAGCCTTTACGCATCAGGGCCTTGCACAGTTCGGCTACCTGGTGGTCGAGGCGCGGCAACTCATTTCAACACTCGACCGGGTGGCACAACGCTTTGAAAGCGACCCGTCCGGGTTCCTCTTCGGCGGCGGCACGACCACCGCCGAAGTGGACTTACCGGAATAGATGGCGAGGGGGACGACAGATATGACCGGTTTTCTTTTCCGGCGCGCGCTCAAGACGGCAACCGCGCTGCTATTGGCGGCGGGCCTCGCGGCGTGCGGCGGCGTCAGCCTTTTGGGCCCGCAAGGCCCCCCGCCCGACGTTTATGACCTTTCGCCCAAGAGCACCTTTGACGAAGGCTTGCCGACGGTGGATTGGCAGCTTGTGGTCGAGGAACCGATCGCCAGCCGCGCACTCGATACGGACCGCATCACCGTCAAGCCTTCCGCGCTGGAAATCGGCTATCTTTCCGGCGCGCGCTGGTCGGACCGGGCGCCGCGTATGATCCAGACGCGCCTTGTGGAGAGCTTTGAGAACTCGGGCCACATCGTGGCGGTGGGGCGGCAGGTGATCGGCCTGCGCGGAGACTATAACCTCAAGAGCGAGCTGCGCGAGTTTCAGGCCGAGTTTTTCGACGGACCGGACGGGCCGTCCGTCCTTGTGCGGATGAACTTCAAGATCATCGAAATGCCCGCGGCCAATATCATTGCCTCGACCACGTTTTCACGGCGGGTACCGCTGGCGGACCGGAGCGTTGGCTCCATCATCGATGCGTTCGACGAGGCGCTGGGTGGCGTGATGAAGCGTGCGGTGCAGTGGACACTGCGCACGGTGGATGAATACCGCGTGGCGAATGCCGAGGAGCTGGGGCTTGGCACGGTGACTACGAGCCTTGACGAGCTGGAACGTCAAGACCGCGAGGATATGGAGAACCGCGCGGCGGAAAACCCCAATCCCTTGGATATTCCCGAGGTTGACGGTGTTGACGGGGCCCCAGAGGACGTGCTGCCCGCGGGCGGGGAGTAACTAGTCGCCGTTCTGCTTCAAGTGCCCGATGGCGGTGCCGAGGATCATGTAGACCTTGCCCGTCTGTGAGGTGAGGTAGGTCTCAAGCAGAATGTTTTCCCGGTCGCGGCCGCGGGCGGCCTTCAGAAGTTCCTCGAAGCTATCGATGTAACGGGTGACGTCGCGGCGGAATTCCGCATCCTCGCGGTGCTTGCGCGCGATCTTGGCCAGCATGTCCGGCCCCGTGAAGGTGGCGAGCCGCCGTGCGAAGACATTGCGCTCGCCGCTCATGTAACGGTCGAGCAGATCGTTGGGCGGCGTCTTCTCCAGCGCCCGGTCGATGTCGATGGACATGGCTTGCAGCTTTTCGATGATCAGCAGCGCGTTGCGTTCGAAGTCCGCATCGTCGCCGTCGCCAAAGCGGCGGCGCAGGGTCTGGGCCCGTTCTTCTTCCTGCCGGTCGACGGAGGCAAGAATGTCCTTCCAGCCGCGTTCTTCGAGCTTGGGCAGGGCTGTTTTGGGCGGCACCGGCGCGGGGCGTGTAAGGTCCCCGCCTTTGGTGCCAGCACCCGCGCCTTTGGGCGCCGTCTTCGCCTTGGCGTCCTTGGCACTGTTTGCGTCGGCGCTCTTGGTCTCGGGAGCAGTCTTCTGGTCCGGGGTAGCCGCATCCGGCTTCTCGGCGCCGTTCGACCGTCCGGCGCGAAAACGGTCGGCGAGGCTCCGCGCAAGATCGTCGAAGGGTCCCAGCACCGGGCGGCCAAAGCGCGGCCGGCGCGGGCCCGTGCGGTCCACACCGTCCCAGGCCATCGGATAGATATCCCGCCCCGGTAAGTCAGGCTCTGCTTCAGGCCCGCTGTCTTCTGTGGCGTCTTGCGCCTCTTCGGAAGCTACTTCAGGAACGGCGGTATCCTGTTTTGTGTCTTTTGCGTCCGGTTTCACCGTTTCTTTTTTGGCCGCTTCTTCTTTGGGCGCGGGTTTTTCGGACGCCGGTTCGCTCGCTGCAGGCTCCTTCCTGGTTTCGATCAGCACTTGCGCGTGGTCCGCCGCGCTGTCGGCAATGCGCGCAAGATTCTCGATCTGGGAATTGATCTTCTCGTGAACCTTGTTGGCGGCGTCCTCCGCATGGGCCGGGAACTGGGCCATGCGCGCCTCGAAGGCGTCGGCGGTTTCCGCAAGGCGCTTGCCGACGGATTCCGTGCCTAGCAAGATGCCGTCGATGCTCTCGTCCAGGCGGTGATAGAGCGCGCGCATGCGTTGCTCGCTCCGCCGCAGGGCGTCGTCAAGATCCCCGGCGCGGTCAAGCAGGGCCTCGTTACCTTGCTTGGCAGACCCGACAAGCTGTTCGCGTACGTCATTGACCGAGCTTTCGAGCGCCGCGGCCATTTCGTCCGCGTGCTGGCGCAGAAGCTCGCGCGCCCTATGCGCTTGCTCGCCAAAAAGTGCGTCGGCGGTTTTTACTTGATCTTCGAGGCTGCTATTGGCCTCCGCCGCCAGGCGCTTGATCGTCTCGACCGCCCTGTCGAGATCGGCGCTGGCTGATGCTGTTGCTTCTTTCATGGCGGTGGCCTGGCTGGCAAAGCCCTCGCCCGCTTCGACCGCGCGCGCCCGCGCCGTCTCGACGGTCTCGGTAAACCGGTCGTTTGCGTCGGTCAGCAGCTTCTCGATCGACCCCGCCTCACTGGAAAGTTTGCTGGTCAGCTCGTCCGTGTGACCTGCGACCGCGGTTTCAAGGGCCCGCAGGTGTTCCTCGGCGAGGTTGGCGAGCTTCACGTTAAAGCCCGCAAGCGCGCCTTCCACGGCGGCCACTTGAGTGGTGACTTCGGTGCCGATTTTTCCTGACTGTTCGCCAACGGATGTCTCGATCGCCTTGACCTGTTCGGCGACCCGGTCCGCCACCCGCGCCGTTTGCTTGGTGACGGTTTCCGACATTTTGGCGATTTGTTCGCCGACGGCCTCGGCGGTCTTGGCGATAAGCCGCTGGTGCTGATCCATGGTGGCGTCAAGCCGCGTCTGCTGCTCGGCTTGTTTGTCCACCGCCTCGGTCATCAGCTTGTGCTGTTCGTCAAACCGCGCGGTGATGGCTTCGGAGCGCGAGCGCGCGTTGGCGGAAACGGTTTCGAGCTTGCCGGTTTCGCGTTCGATATCCTGGGCGATGGATTCGGTCGTGCTGGCGGCCTCTTGCGCCGCCGCGCTGAGGCCCTTGGTGCGCGTTGAGAGGGCGCTTTCGGCGTCTTTAAGGGCGCGCGTGGCGTCCTCCGCCGAGCTGTCGATGGCAAGGGCCTGGGCGTCAAAGGTCTCCACAATATTGCGGCCTTCCTCGGCCAAGGTGGCGGTAATCGCTTCAACCCTTTCCCGCTCTTCGGTGAGTTTTGCGGTGATTTCGCTGGTTTGCGTCTCCACCTTGTCCGCGGTGTCGGCGATCTGGGTGGTTTGTTCCTTGATGCGCGCTTCCAGCATCCCCACGCGCGAGACCGCGCCGTCCACCTCGCGGTTCAGCCCGTCGAGTTCCTTGCGGATGGTCGCGCCCAGTTTGGCGACGTCGTTCGCGGCGGTGGTCTTGGGGTCGATGAGTTCCCGCGAGATGGTGGCAAGCCGCAAGGCAGTCTCGTTAAAGCTGATGACCCAAAGCAGCGCCGCCGTGCCGACCCAGATGAAGCCCACCGGAAGAAGGATCAGCGCCGCAAGCGTGCCGAGGAGGAGGGGATCAAGCGTCAGCAAGAACTCGGAATTGTTGCCATAGGCGCCATAAACGAAGGCGGCAGAGCTTCCCAGCCACAGAAGCGACAGCGAGACAGCCCAGAAATAGATGGGCCAGCGCAAGCGCCGGGTGCGCTTGGCCGCCTTGGCGTCCTTGGTTTGGTCGGACTTTTCTTTGCTTTCGTTCGGGCGCCGGACGACGTTTCGCGTATTGCTGGCAATCTGAATCTTGGGAGCTTCGCCGCTTTTCATTTGGTCTTCCCTTGGCAGGCGCGGGGGCATTGCCCGAGCCCGGTGATTGGTCCGTCTGCGGCCCTCGCGCACCCCAAACGCGTGGCCTAACCCCCTTCAGATGATGTCCCCTGGCCGCGCAAAATAAGTGGTTTCGCCGCCCAGCGGTAGCCCCCCTTAAGACTTTCTTTACCATTATTACCGTTTTCCCCAGACTTTTACCTGTCCGTGAGAGGAGCCGGTTCATTCTGCCGCTTCAGGGACGCCCTTAGTGAAGTGCCCTGGCGTTCTGTGGGAGGTCGTTATGAGTATGTATGAAGTGGTTGACGGTGGGCTGGTGCCCATCGATCTTGAGTATCTCTCCCAATTCACGGCCAACGATCCGGATGTGACGCGCGAAGTGCTGCAGATCTACTGCGCTCAGGCGGAAGGCTGGCTCGGTTCGCTCGCGGGCGCGGCTGATCTTACCGCCTGGCGGGACGCGGCGCATACGCTCAAAGGCGCCTCGCGCGGGGTTGGCGCATTGCAGGTTGCCCAGCTTGCGGAAGGCGCGGAAGGCCTGAGCGCCCTTGATGCGCCGGAGCGGGGCGAGCACTTTGCCGGGATCGAAGACGCGGTTGCGCGGGCCACCCGCTACGCGGCGCAGCTTCTCGAAGAAAGCCCGCTCTCAAGCTGATTTCCGCCCGCCCCGCGGGCTTTCGCGCCTCTTTGACGCGCCTCGCGCCTGTGCCATGCTCGGGGTCCCGGCGAGTCAGAAAAGCGCGAAGGGGTCCGGCGCATCCATGGCGTTCAAGGTGAAATTCTGGGGGGTGCGCGGCACCATCGCTTGCCCGGGGCCAAAACATACGGTCTTCGGCGGCAATACCTCCTGCATCGAGGTTTCCATGGGCGGCGAGAAAGTGATCTTCGACGCCGGTACGGGCATCCGGCCTCTGGGCAACTGGATGCTCAAGAAGGGCGCGCATGAGGCCACCATTCTCATCTCCCACACCCATTGGGACCACATCAACGGCTTTCCCTTCTTCAAGCCCGCCTTCGACCCCAAGTGCCGGTTCACCATCATGGCGGGGCACCTGGACGGCCGCACCATCCGCGAGGTTTTTTCCGAGCAGATGATCGCGCCTTATTTTCCCGTGCCTCTCGAGATCATGCAGGCGAAGTTCAGCTTCAAGGACTTCAAGGCGGGGGAGGCGTTCGACCTTACGGACAACATCCATGTACGCACGGCGCGGCTTAATCACCCGGGCGGCGCGACCGGCTACCGGCTCGAGTTCAAGGGCAAGTCCATGTGCTACGTGACCGACACGGAACATGTGCCGGGCGCGCCTGATGAGAATGTGCTGGGCCTCATCGAAGGCGCCGACCTTGTGATCTATGATTGTTCTTACGAAGACGAAGAGTTCGCCGCCAAAGTGGGGTGGGGCCACTCCACCTGGCAAGAGGGCATCCGTTTAGCCCAGGCCGCGAATGTGAAGCAGTTCGCCATCTTCCATCACGACCCAGACCACGAGGACGACAAGATGGAAGAGATCGAAGGCAAGGCCCGCGATATGTGGGACGGCGCGTTCGTTGCGCGCGAGAACGTGCGGTTGGTGCTTTAGCATCGTTACGGCGATTTAACATTAATTCTTGTCCACCTTGGCTGCTGCGCCCCATTTGGCGCGCGCACGTATGCAATAGTCCCACAGTTCATGCAATCGCATTCCCCGGGGGAGTATATGATTCGTATACTGAGTGTATTCCTGTTATCGGCTTTGACCTTTTACGGTGTCGCCCATGCGGACATTCGCCACTTTGAAGGCGAAGTGGTGTTCAACGGCGATGCCCTGCCGGTCCGCTTGCATGTCAGTACGGAAGATGCGGTGCCATCGACCCTCGACATCCCGCAATTGTGGTACGCGGAAGAACCGCTTCCAGCGTCGATGACGGAAGATGGCAGTATCGCTCTCACTTTCCCTTTCGGTCTTGGTGATTTCATACTCGCGCAAGACGGCGATGCCTGGATCAATGGTGAGGGCGCGGCATCCATTGTGCTCACCGAAAGCGCCGCGCCGCCGTACCGCAAAGTAGAGGTCAGCTTCGGCGGCCACGAGCCGCATGTGGGTGGCACGCTCTACCTGCCCGAGGGTGAGGGTCCGTTTCCGGCGATTGTTCTTGTGGGCGGCGCCTCGTCGAACCAGCGTTCCCAATGGAGTTACCGCTCGCGTGCAGACTACTGCGCGCGGCTGGGTGTTGCGGCGTTGACCTATGACCGGCGCGACTTTGGGCTGCCATTGGAGAGCGGCGCTCTTCCCGATCTTGTCACACAGGCTGAAGACCTTGTCGCGGCGCGGGAAATGCTCGCGGCGCGATCCGACATTGACAGCACCGCCATCGGCATTCAGGCGGGCAGCCAGGGGGTTTGGCTTGCCACGAACGCGCAAGGCGCCCATGGCGGCTTTGCCTTTCTGATCCTAACCGGCGTACCTGCGGTGACGCCCGCACAAAGCCAGTTCCAGACAATGGTCCACGGCATGCGCGACGATGGCATGCCTGAAACTTCGATCGCGAATGCGATCGCTTACCTGCGGCTCTATTTCTATGTGGCTCAGACGGGTGAAGGGTGGGACACCCTGGAGGCGGCGATGGATACCGCCGTTGGCGAAGACTGGTATCAATATGTCGACCAGCCCCGTACGCTGGAAGACCTCAATTGGTGGAACCGGGTGATGACTTACGAGCCAAGAGAGGATTTAACGCGTATCACCATTCCCATTCTGGCTATGTGGGGTTCTGCGGATTGGGTTACGCCGCCCGTGGAGAACTTACCGCTTGTTGAAGAATACGCCCGGGTGGCAGGAAACCACCATGTGCGCACCATGATCGCGGAAGGCGCGGACCATCGGCTTGAGCGGCAACCCTACACCGATGCAGACGGCCAGTGGCACTGGTTTGAAGTGGCCCGTGAAGCGCGCGACGCCATCTCTGCTTTCCTGCGTGATGACGTTGGCCTTGTCTTGCGCGATTAACTCCCCGCAAAAAGCGGGTAGCGCGGGGCGGCGCGCGCCTTAAGACCCTCGGGTGTGATCGCATAATGGGTTAGCGTCTGCTCGTCATGGGTCATGCGCCATGACAGCATCTTCTGCGCATAGGTGAGCAGCGTTTCCCGGTGCGCGGGGTCGCTTGCCAGATTTTTGTATTCGCCCGGGTCGCTTTCCAGATCGAACAGAAGCGGCGGCAGGCCCGCGAAGTGCACATATTTGAACTTGTCGTCGCGGATAATGTTCATGACGCATTGATGGAGCGTGAGCCCCAGCGCGTCTTCGGCTTCGGTGTTCGTGGGGTCGCGGAAGTCATATTCCCAATGGGCCTCGCGGCGCCAGTGGCCCGGTGCCTTGCCGGTCTCAAGGAACGGCGTCAGCGCGTGGCCATCGCATTGCACGGGAACTTCCACGCCCGCATGTTCGAGCAGGGTGGGCATCAGGTCCACATTCTCCGTAAACGAAGTAATTTGCGCACCCCGCGCGCCGTCCGCCGCGGGCCTGGGGTCGCGCACGATCAGCGGCACGTGATAGCTCGCATCGAAGTAGCCGCATTTGCCGCGCAGCCAGTGATCGCCCATTTGCTCGCCGTGATCGGAGGTAAAGATAATCAGCGTACTCTCGTATTCCTCGCGGGCCTTCAGGAACTGGATGAGCCGGCCCATGTGATGGTCCACCTCGGTCATGAGCCCGTAATAGACCGCCTTGTGGCGGCGGATCGCCTTTTCATTTTCAGGTGCGCGATAGGGCTTGCGGGAAAGCTGATAGGCGAGCCAAGGATGCTGCTCGCCTTCCTCGCCCGCGCTTTCGAGGCGAGCAATCTCCGGCACATCGTTCGGATCATAGAGGGCATTGTAAGGCTCGGACGCCACCCAGGGCGGGTGCGGGCGCATGATGGAAAGATGCACCGCCCACGGACGGTTTTGATGGCCGATATAATCGATGGTCCGGTCAAACAGGAACGCGGTGTCGTTATCGTCTTTATCTATGCTGAGCGGCTTGGGCACCTCCGCGCCGTCTTCCCAGTCGGGTCCCGCCTCGCGCAAGGCATAGAGATAGGGCCTGATCGCAGGCACATCGTAGCCCTTGGCCTTGCAGTAGGCGTACCACTCGCCCGGATCCGTGTTCATATCGAGGATCGCCTTGAGCCCCGGCAACACGCCTTCCCAGTTCATGAGCGCAGGGTCCCCCTCGGCATGATGGCGCGGGTCGGGCACCGTGTCGGTGTAGCCAAGCAGCACCGGGTCGTAGCCAGCTTTCCTCAGCTCCAGCGCCCAGTTGGTGTGGCGCCGGTCCAGCGGTGTCATATTGGTGCCCGAGCGGTGGTTCTGAAGGTAAAGGCCGGTATGGATACTGGCCCGGCTGGGCGCGCACGGGGCGCAATTGGCAAAGTGCTTGCGGAACGAAACCCCGTCCGCCGCCAGCGCGTCCAGGTGCGGCGTCTTAACCATGGGATGGCCCGCGTGGCCAAGGCACTCGCCGCGCCACTGATCGGCGGTGATAAAAAGAATGTTAGGCTGCATCGGGGGCTCCCTCTATGGCTCGCCCTATTAGAGCGGGGGAGTATGACAGTGTCGAGACTTGAACTGCCCAACTTGAGCTGCCTGGCCGCGAGGGTTTGGCCGATTGACAGGGCACGGCTGGACGGGCAAGGGACACCTTTGGTGTATTCAATGTAGTTTGAAGGGATGGGTCTTTTTGGGCCGTTGCTTTGTAAGGCAAGTGAAGTGAGAGTGTGTTGAATGCCGAAAGTTGAATCCGATCGCGAAGATGTGCGCCAGCATCTGGAAAAGCTAGTTACGCTGTTCCAGGACTGCGGCGGCTTCATTCATGACGATCTCCTGATTACCAGCCGTGAAGGGGGCCTTGGCATCGAGGCGCCACCGTCGGTGGCGCCGGGGGAACGCATTCTCAGCATTCCTACAGAATATCTTCCGCCGGTAGAGGACTACGATCTGCATCTCGAAGGAGATGACATCTGCTTCGGGAAAATTAATTCAGGCATTGACCCTGTGCAGCGCGCGCTTATGGAAGAGATGATCGCGATCTATAACCTTTGCGAAAAGATAAAGATACATAATCAGACAACACCCTCACGTCTTCTGCTTCGTGAACCTGAGGTCTTTAAGCGGCTTGTCTTCCCCGGCCAGATGATGGCGCGCGAAAAGTCCAAGGGAAAGGACTTTTACCTGGATGATTTTCTGCATTCGCGTGTCTTTGATGGAAGTAATTTTGAGGAAGGTGAAGAGAACGGAGAGAAAGTCAAAAATTCTGTCTTGTTACCCATTATAGACTTTCTGAATCATCATCAGAACGCAGGAGGATTTGCCGTAAAAGATGGTCAGATGATGGTTAGCCGAAGCCCGCAAATCCCCGGAACGAATGAGTGCTTCGTTCGCTATTCGCGAATGGATGCGCAAGTCGCATTTGCGACATATGGATTTGTGGATACCCAGGCAGAGTGGCTTTTGTCATGTCCATTGACCATCGTGTTGCCGTCAGGGGGAGAAATCGCCGTAAAGCGTATGCCAGGTGCTAACCGCAAGCGGCCGCCACCGGCCAACTTGAAGGATATTCGCGCCATGGTGCCGGCAATGGGAATTCCCGGCAAAGAGCGGCACATGCAAATGTCGTTTCTGATGATTCCCGGGGAGCGGTCGCCAAGGGCGATGCGCCGGGTTTTAGCCCATGCGATTCAGCTTTTGGCGGGCTCCATAGACAACGACAAACTTCTTGAACAGATAGGAATAGCCGAGCGGCAGGTCATTGAAGGAAACCGGCGGTACTACACGGACCTGAAGACATACGCACAAGGCGTCACGTTACCGGATGATCTTCAGCCCGTGCTGGATGATGCCATCCGAATGGCGGACCATCAGTTGATGCTTCTGCAAGAGTATGAGACGCGCACTGCGAAGATGCTTGCCGCCCGCGCCGGCGTGCTGCAAAAGCAACCGGGTTAGCCTTCGGCGCGTTTTGGCGGATCGGTGCGCAACTCATCCCACACTTCGAATTCATGGCGGATGCATTGCTCGATCATGGTGCGCCAAACAGGTTCGGCAATGGCGGGTGAAAGGCCTTGGCGTTGCGCCTCCGCCAGAACTTTTGAGACCACTTCTTCGATGCGCGCGGGATCGCGAACGGTATCGCGGTCATCCTTGATGCGCGCGGCCGCGTCCATGTAGCTCTGACGCTCAGCGATCAGCTTGACGAGCGCGCGGTCGAGGCGGTCGACCTCGTAACGCACGTCGGCCATGGCGCTGCACTCAGGTCCCGTCTTGCGGCGGAGATCCGCAGGATCCGTCATGATTGGCGTTTGCTCCCTTCGAATTGCCAAGAACAATAGAGTCTTTTGAGCCGATTGCCAGTCCTTTTGGGAGGCATTGGGGCAGGGCAAATCAGCGCGGTGGATTTGATTGTGTTAACAGTGCGCTGTAAGTCTCCGCCGAGGAAATCACAATGAATGCGCGATGAAAGGCAGGCGACCTTGGCGCAACAATTCAAACCTGAGGCCGATGCCCAGCGTATGCGGCTACGCATCCGGCGCGCCGTGGAGGCAGGGAACGAGCAGGAAGCCATAAAGCTTGCCTTGCGACTGATCCCCATGCCCGCGATCACACCGGAGGAACTTGTTGAGCTGACCGCCTTGGGCCGGAAGTGGTTTGCGCCTGAACTTGCCCTTAGTGCTTTTAAGCGGCTGCACCAACTGGACCCGGACAATCTGGCGACGCTTCTGGCACTGGCGGGTATGGAGCAACAGTTTTGCCGTAGTAGCGATGCCTTTCGGCATTTGTCGGACGCAGGCCCCAGGTGCCGTACCGCCGATGACTTCATGCGGCTGGGATTGATTTATGACCGCTTAGGCGATGTAGAGGCAGCGCGGGACGCCTTTCAAAGCAGCCTGAAGCTCAGCCCCGACAACGCGCACACCCAGTTCAATCTTGCGGTCTGCTACGGCTTTCTTGGCGACGTGGGTAAAGCCGAATCCATTTACGATAACCTCATCGCGCGCAAGTTTAAGCAGGAACATGCGAGCCAAAACCGGTCGTGGTTGCGCAAGCAAACGCCAGAGAAAAACCATGTTGGTGAGCTGCGTGCACTTATTAAAGACCTACCGCAGGGCTCGAAGGACGCCCCCCGCATGCTCTATGCCCTTGCCAAGGAGCTGGATGATCTCGGAAACGCGGAAGAGGCATTCAAGTGCTACGAGGCAGCGGCGTCCGCCCATCGTACCAGTTTGCCGGACTATGATGTACAGATCGAGCTGGATCGTGTGGAAGAGTACACGCGCCATTTCACGCCTGAGTTTCTGGCGAGTTCGGCGGAAGGCCACGCATCCGAAGAGCCCATTTTTGTCGTCAGCATGCCCCGCGCGGGCTCAACCCTGGTTGAACAAATTCTCGGGCGGCATTCGGAAGTGTTTGCCGCTGGAGAAATCGACAACCTTCTGAGGCTTGCCGACTTCGCCGCCGCGCGGGCGGCGCGAGAAGAAGGTGTTTCCGAGCCGTTTTACCCGAGCTGGCACGCCAAATTGGACTTCAAGGCCTTGGGGCAGGACTATGTCGACTCCACCCGACCGCGCACGGGGCACACTCGGCATTTCGTCGACAAGCTCCCGACGAACTACAATTTGATTGGGCTTATCGCCTGTGTGCTGCCCAACGCGAAAATTGTTCATGTGTACCGCAATCCCATGGACACTTGCTTTGCCATGTACAGGCAGTTGTTCGACCGGGCTTACAACTACACCTATGACCAGACGGAATTGGGTAAGGCCTATCTGGCCTATCGCCGCCTGATGGATCATTGGGAGGCGGTTTTGCCCGGCAAGATCATCCACGTGTCCTATGACGAGTTGGTATCGGACACGGAGGGCGTTGCGTGCGATCTCCTCGATCAGTTAGGGCTTTCATGGGAGGAGGCGTGCCTCGACCATGGCGCGCAGTCGGGTCTCACCAAGTCAGCCAGCGCCGTTCAGGTGCGCGGTCCGGTCTACCAAAGTTCGGTGGGCAAGTGGCGTCAGGTAGAACGCGAACTCGCCCCCTTGCGCGAGGTGCTGGAGGCCGGCGGGGTGGAGACGGCCCACTAGCGCCGCCGGTCCCTTTCATGCGAGATTAGTTCCATGAATTTCTGGGATGAATATATTGCGCCGCCGCTTGTGAACCTTGCTTGCTCGCTCAAGCCCATCCGCTATCAACGCAAGAAGGTGGTGCCCAAGGCCAGCGGCACGGTGCTGGAAGTGGGCTTCGGCTCGGGGCTCAATCTGCCTTATTACGACACGGATAAGGTCGACCGCCTCTATGCGCTGGAACCGCACCTCGCCATGCGCAAGCGCGCGGCCGAGCGCGTTGCGGAGAGCTCCCTCAAAATCGAGTATCTCGATCTGCCGGGGGAGGAGATTCCTCTTGAAGATCACGCGGTGGATACGGTGCTGGTGACCTATACCATGTGCACCATCCCCGATGTCATGAAGGCGCTTGCCGGGATGCGGCGGGTGATCAAGCCGGGCGGGCAGATGATCTTTTGCGAACACGGTCTTGCGCCCGACGCCAATGTGCGCAAGTGGCAGGAACGCATTGAGCCTTTTTGGAAAACCATCGCGGGCGGTTGTCACTTGACGCGGTCCATCCCCGACATGATCAATGCGGCCGGGTTTGAAATCACCGAGTCCGATCAGATGTACTTGCCGTCATCGCCTAAACCGCTTGCCTTCAATTACTGGGGAACGGCGCGGCCGGCGTAACCGCAACAGAGGTGCTGGAAGGGGGCTAAATGTTCCGTATCGTGAGTTTTGTCATTGCGGCTCTTATCGTCGCGCTCGCGGGCTATCTCGCCTTTTGGCCCGTGCCCATCGACCCCGCGCCGTTCGCAACGCCGCCCAATCCCGGTTACACCGGCGCTTATGAGGCCAATGACCGGCTCACCGGGGCCGAGCGCTTGGCCGTGGGTCTGGTGCACGGGCCCGAAGACACCGCCATGGACGCGGAGGGGCGCATCTATACGGGCCTTGAAGACGGCCGCGTGGTTCGTTTCGATCCGGACAATGCTGGAGCGAGCTTCGAGGAGATCGCCAATACGGGCGGGCGCCCCCTGGGCCTTGAGTTCCACCCGGACGGCTACCTCGTAGTCGCCGATGCCTCTCAAGGTCTTCTTGCCATCGACCCGGACGGCACGGTGCGCGTGCTTGCCGACAGTGTGGGCGGGGAGCGCATGATCTTTGTCGATGACGTTTCCATTGCGAACAATGGGACCATCTGGTTTTCCGATGCCTCCCGGCGCTGGGACCTTGAAATGAACCTCTTTGATTTCTACGAGCGCCGGCCCACCGGGCGGCTGCTGTCCTACCGGCCGGGCGATGCGGAACCGGTGGTGCAGCTTGACGGGCTTTACTTCGCCAATGGCGTGGCGCTGGGCCCCAATGAAGACTACGTGCTGGTGAACGAGACCATGGCCTACCGCATCTCGCGGCTGTGGCTCAAAGGCCCGCGCGCGGGCGAGCGTGACTATTTCGTGGAAGGGCTGCCCGGCTTTCCCGACAACATCTCTTTTGACGGGCGCGATACCATTTGGGTGGCGCTGGTGGCCCCGCGCACCGCGGCGGCGGATTTGGGCAACGGCTCGCCTTTTGTCCGCAAGATGTTTTACCGCCTTGTGACCGGTCTCGGCCTTTCGCCCGTGGTGATGCACGGGGCGGCCATCGGGTTCGATCCTTGGGGCGGGGTCACGCACAACCTTCAAGGCACAAGCGGCGAGGTGGGGCTGACGACCTCGGTCAACGCCCACGCGGACGGATTGTACGTAGGCGGATTGTCTGCGCCGTTCGTGATCCGCGTGCCGCTTGAGGAGGTTGAGTAGCTTTTATCGTTCCGGGCGTTACTTAAACCTCCGCGTCCGCCAGCACGGCGACGAGCAGCGCAGGCTCCTTTCCCCGGTTGACCCAGGCGTGGTTGGTGCCGCGCTGGACGACCACGTCGCCCGGCTTGAGCCCCTTGGCCCCGCCTTCATCGAGCAGCAAGTCCACCTCGCCCTTGATGAGGATAATGTAATCGACGGTTTTGGTCTTGTGCATCATGGGGTGGCGCGAGGTATCGACGCGCGCGTCTTCGGCCTTTACCGCGGCGAAAGCGAAAGCGGCCGCGGCTTCCAGGTCTTCATCGCTTGTGCCCGGGTCCTCGGGCGGCACCATGAACCAGCGCACTTTGATCGCGCCGCCGGGCGGGCAGAGGGCGATCTCGTCTTCCGCCACCCAGTCACGGAACATCTGATTGTCCTGGGCGGGCAGGCCCTTGGTGAGCCAGATCTCGAAAAGCCCCGAACCGTTTGCCTCGATCTCCTTCGCGGGGCCCTCGTCGAGCTCGACGATGGATTTGCCGTGATTGTCGTGGCCGGTCACGATGCGGCGCAGGCTTTGGGTCATGGGCGGGACTCCGTTGGGTGAGAGTATTGGGCGGGAATTACGGGAAGAAAGCTCGCCGGGGCGGGAAACCCTGTCAATGCGCTTGACTCAGGTGCTCTCTAGGTTTAGAACAAAACAAGAACATTTGGAAACGGAACAAGTAAGCAGGGGGCGGGAATGGTCCCGGCCCATGAGAAGGTGTCTCTTCCTCGTGCGGCGCAAGGCGGCAGGGGAGGCGGAAAGAAGACGCGGCAACAAAGAGTTTTACAGGCGAAAGCGGTCCTGTCCGGGCTCTCCGGCGCACCATCTGTCCCGCATGGTGCGATGCCCGGGCGGCAATCCATCTCTCTTGACCCCGAGGAAATGGATCACCGCTTGCCCGGCGGCGGGCTTATCAAGAAACGCGCTTCCCGAAGCGTACTCCATTGACCCCCAGGATGGGCCCGCCGCCACTTTTCTCGGCATTTGTTCCCCCGTCGCGGGGGTTTCACTGAGCGCAAGAAGCCATTCGAGCTTCCCATGCGTCGAGCCGAAGGCCGCTAACACCCAGCTCGGCCATGATTTGCCGCGCTCCGTACCAATCAGCATGGGCACCGTAATCAAGAGGGCCGGTGCAGCGAAACGCGTGAACCAACTCGGACCATCCTATGAGTTTCGAGTTTTGAAACCGTGCCTCATCCCAGAACAGGAAGGCGGTATAAAGCCCTCGGTAGTGCGAGGGGCGGGAGTCGGGGTGTTTGCGCTGATAGGCGATTTCCCGCTCAATGGCGTCTGTTGTCATCTCCGCCATGACGTAACCCGCTTCACCACGCGGCTCGAGCGAGGCGGGACACCGCTCTCCTACGCTTGCCTCTTCCAGATACGCGGCCACGCCTTCGGCGTCACCACCCACAACGGCGGTCAGCAAAGCACCAAACTCAGAACATGCTCCGGATGCAGATAAATCATCGGCCATTGCCCGCCAGTCAAAGCGCGCATCGGGAAGGGGCCAGAGGAGCCAAGCGGCAGTCACCGCAATGGCCCCAACAATCACGCCAAGACCTCCGAAAACCCAATCACGCAAAGACTTATCCCCGCTTTATCGGTCGCCAGCCCAGTATTTGCCTCAGATTACAATAAGTAATCCCCGCCGCACAACACGACTTTAGGATGTGCTTCCCTCAAACTGTGGAGATAAAAATGGAATTTCGTGGAAAAGACTTGAGGAAAACAGTTGCTAGAGCGGTCAGAGGTGGAAAGACCAACGACGCTTCAAGGCGGCGTGAGTGCGCAAGGATATGGGTCAAGCTTGGTGATCTTGAAAGGGAAGTAACTCGGTTCAATGCTGAAATTCAGCAACTTGAAAGCACAATGCAGAGTATCCACATCCGGCAGATCTTGACGGCCGCGGAACTCCTTGCCGATGTCGCCAGTGTCGTGAGCCCTCTGTTTCGTGGCGCGAGTAAACTGGCAAGATTGGCCGTTGCTCTACGCCGAGTCATTCGTGGCGGTCGCATGTCTCATGTAATCGAAGAGCTTCGTGACCTGATTGATTTGCTCTCTGACATCAATTCGGCGCTGGACAATCTCAATTCACTTATTCAAGACAACCGTGAACTAGCTAATCTGAGCGCAAGAGTACGTAAGCTTCGCGAAGTGTCCCGCACCCTTGAAAACAAGACGAGCGTCTTGACGCGGGAAGCCGAGCGCCTCGATTGCGACAATCTTCCTGAGCCGGATTCTGAGCCCGAAGACGAAGAGTTTGTTGGCGTAGGATTCGGGAAGAAAAAGTAACGCCCGGCTACCGGTTCAACTCCCGCATGGCTTCGTCGATGCCGTCGAGGGTGAGGCCGTACATGCGATTGCCGATAAGCTGCCGCATCATCTCGATGGAGGGCGTGCCGGACCAATAGCGTTCCGGCACCGGGTTGAGCCACACCGCGTGCTCATAGATGTCGAAGACGCGCTGTAGCCAGATGGCGCCGGGCTCCTCGTTCCAGTGCTCCACGCTGCCGCCGGGATAGGTGATCTCATAAGGGCTCATGGTCGCATCGCCTACGAAAATCACTTTGTAGTCGGCGGGGAAGGTGTGCAGCACCTCCCAGGTGTCGGTGCGCTCGGTATGGCGGCGGCGGTTGTTCTTCCACACAAATTCGTAAAGGCAATTGTGAAAGTAATAATACTCCATGTGCTTGAACTCGGTGCGCGCGGCGGAGAAAAGCTCTTCACACAGACGAATATGCGGGTCCATGCTGCCGCCCACGTCGAAGAACAAAAGCACTTTCACCGTGTTGTGGCGTTCGGGCCGGAAGATAAGGTCGAGATAGCCCTTGTGCGCGGTCTCGCGGATGGTGTCGTCAAGGGCGAGTTCCGTGGGCGCGCCTTCGCGGGCGAACTGGCGCAGGCGGCGGAGCGCGATCTTGATGTTGCGCGTGCCCAACTCTACTTGGTCGTCTAGGTTCTTGTATTCGCGCTTGTCCCACACCTTCACCGCGCGCCCGTGGCGGCCTTCGTCCTGACCGATGCGCACGCCTTCGGGGTTGTAGCCCGAGTTCCCAAAGGGTGAGGTGCCGCCGGTGCCGATGGCCTTGTTACCGCCCTCGTGGCGTTTGGTTTGTTCCTCAAGGCGCTTTTTCAGCTCGTCCATGATCGCGTCCCAGCCGCCCAGGGCCTCGATCTCGGCCTTTTCTTCTTCGGTGAGGAATTTTTCGGTGAGCGCCTTCAGCCATTCTTCCGGCAGCTCGGCGGCGATTACCTCGTCCAGGTAATCGAGCCCGCGGAAGACGTGGGAAAAAACCTGATCGAACTTGTCGAGGTGCCGCTCGTCCTTCACCAGCGCCGACCGGGCGAGGTAATAAAAATCCTCGACCTTGTAGCCCGCCAGGTGCTTGGCCATGGCTTCGAGCAGTAGGAGGTACTCCTTTAAGGAGACCGGAACCCCGACCCGGCGCAGCTCTTGGAAGAAATGGTAGAACATTTATGTCACTCCGCCGTACTGGACGGGCCCCCAAGAACCCACCCCTGTCATCCCGGGGCGACCGTAGGTCGAGCCCGGGATCTTGCGGCAAGATTCCGGGCTCCTCGCTATCGCTCGGACCCGGAATGACGGTTTAATGGTTGAGGGTTTCGTACAAGTCATCCCAATTCGGATTCACTTCTTTAATCAGTTCAATCTTCTGCGCCCTTGGCCATCTCTTGAGCTTCTTTTCAAACGCGATTGCCTCCAAGGGCGTGTCGAATTCACGTAGCCACACTAGGCGCTGCACAAAGTATCGCTTGGTAAAGGCGCTCCCAATTCCGTTTTTGTGTTCCCATGCCCGCTTGCGGGGATCGCGCGTGACGCCCGCATAGAGAACCCCGTTGGGCTTGCTGGCCATGAGATACACATACATCTCCCGTCTCCGTCACCCCCGGCTCTCCCGACGAGCAAGGAACGCTAGCCGCTCGAACAAGGTCACGTCCTGTTCGTTCTTGAGCAGCGCGCCATGGAGCGGCGGGATGAGCTTTGTCGGGTCGCGTTCTTTCAGCACCTCCGGGTCGATGTCTTCGACGAGCAAGAGCTTAAGCCAGTCGAGCAGTTCCGACGTGGATGGTTTTTTCTTCAGCCCCGGGATCTCGCGCACTTCGTAGAAGACGTTCAGCGCCTCGGTGATCAAACGCCCCTTCAGATTGGGAAAATGCACATTGATGATCTCGGTCATCGTGTCCGCGTCGGGGAACTTGATGTAGTGGAAGAAACAGCGGCGCAGGAAGGCGTCAGGCAATTCCTTTTCGTTGTTCGAGGTAATCATAACAATGGGGCGCTGGTTCGCCTTCACCTGTTCGCCGGTCTCGTAAACGAAAAATTCCATGCGGTCGAGTTCGAGCAAAAGGTCGTTGGGGAACTCGATGTCCGCCTTGTCGATCTCGTCGATCAGAAGCACCGGCCGCTCGTCCATGGTAAAGGCGTCCCACAGCTTGCCGCGCTTGATGTAGTTGCGGATGTCCTTGACGCGTTCATCGCCGAGCTGGCTGTCCCTCAAACGAGAGACCGCGTCGTATTCGTAAAGCCCCTGCTGCGCCTTGGTGGTGGACTTGATGTGCCATTCGATCAGCGGCGCGCCGATGGCCTGCGCCACTTCTTGCGCCAGCACCGTTTTGCCCGTGCCCGGCTCGCCCTTGATGAGCAAGGGCCGTTCGAGCGCGATGGCGGCGTTGACGGCCACGCGCAAATCCTCGGTGGCGACGTAGGTCTTGGTTCCTTCGAACTTCATGGACTTTCCTTTGACCGGCCTTCGACAAATTGTCAGTTCCCGGCGAATCTATGGTGCGGCGCACCCGGAGTCCAGAAAGCGCCAGATGACGCAAGGGCAGGGGTTATTCCGCGTTGGTAAGCCCTTGTGGCTCGATTTCGCCAGCGCGCCAGAGGTTTTCAACCTCGCTCTCGGTGAGGCCTGTAACCTGTTCAGGCAGGAAAAGCCGATAGGTAACGGGCCGCTCAACGTCCCAACCGTCCATGCGGGCAATGGTGCGGTCGAGAAAATCGGCGGCGCGCGCGCTTGCTTCAACGCAATCGCCGTAGGCCGAGACCATGAATGTGTCTTCCACAGAAGAGTACACCGGTACATGGTCGTCGTACCCGCCTTCATTGACTTCGTTCAAAGTTGCGGTGAAGAACTCGTCCTCCAACTGTCCCCGCGCCAAAGGAGGCTCCATCTCTAGAAGTGCCAAGTTCGGCTGCTTGATACCCAGTACGTTGCAGCGGCCATCACCAGATAGGCCCGCCGCATTAACTGCGTCGATCCCGGCTGCCGCGTCACTGCCCTCAAAGGGCGCAACCTCGACGCCCGGCTGGACATTTTGTGTGTCAGAAACCTGATCGGCCGCCTCTTCACCGCATGCGAACAAAACAGAAAAAGAGGCGGCGATCATAATCGCGTTGATTACGCGCAGATTCATAGTTGTTCTCTATACACTCGAAAGATCGGTTTGCTTTGATTGTCCGATGTTACTCGTTCCTCAAATCTAATCCGCCAATGATAGCCGAATTGAGAATCAAAACCAGCGTCCAATGTTCGGCGAAAAGTGGTAAGCGGCGCGACGTGTGAACCGATTGTCCTGCCGGATCGCCTTGGCCTTGTAAGATTTGGAATTATCGATCCGCGTTCACTTCTTGCGAAGACTTCGTAGGTGGCTGAAAAGCCAGCAAATCCCAAGACCTGCGTGGACTGCACCTCGATTCGGACGGATCTTCCGCCGTCGAATCTGTACTCACTTCCAAAAGGTCCGGTGGTCGGTTCTACCAAAATCGTGGGCGATTTGTGCTGGACATCAAATCCATATGCGCGATTCAGCCTGTCCTCGATTCCCTTTGTAACGTCGTCCCATGTCTTTCTTTTCTTCATATTCATCTCCGTGTGTTCTAGACGGTGAAAGTCGCGCTCTCTTTGAGAGCAGCGCTATTTTCTTGCGGTATGGGATGGCGGGGATTGCGCGGGGATAAGGTGGCTAACCCAATGATAAATAGAAGTTTTTCGGCCTGCACTCAGGGTGGGAATCCATTATTGATCCCGTCACACCTCGTGGCTATAGTCCCGCCCGCTTCGCCATCGGGGGGCAAGCCGACAAAACGCCAGTTGCTGAGGAGAGAGGCCGTATGGCTGACGTGACATTGCCGGACAATTACGTCCCGTCCGAAAAAGAGCCTTTCATGAACGCGCGCCAGAAGGAGTACTTCCGCCGCAAGCTCGAAGATTGGAAGGAAGAGATTATCGAAGAAAGCAAGGCAACCATCGCCGCGCTGCAGGAAGAAAACAATAATCACCCGGATCTTACGGACCGCGCGTCATCGGAAAGCGAACGCTCATTGGAGCTGCGCACCCGCGACCGTCAGCGCAAACTGGTGGCGAAGATCGACGCCGCCCTGCGCCGTATCGAGGAAGGCACTTATGGCTACTGCGAAGTAACGGGCGAGCCCATCGGCCTCAAGCGCCTCGACGCACGCCCCGTCGCGACCCTTTCCATCGAAGCGCAGGAAGCCCACGAGCGGAACGAAAAAATCTACCGCGACGACTAAACGGCGCACGGCCTATTCCGCCGCGCCGTCACCCCGTAAATACACATTGAGGAACGCGAGATACGCCTCGCTTGCGGTGACGCGGTTTTCACGGCGGGCAAAGCCGTGGCCTTCATCGGGGAACAGCACATATTCCACGGGAACGCCGTTCGCGCGCACCGCCTCGACCAGCTCGTCGGATTCCACCTGCAAAACGCGCGGGTCGTTCGCCCCTTGCACCACCAGCATGGGCCGCACGATGTTCTCCGCATGGAACAGCGGCGAGATGCGCCGGTGCCGTTCGGCGTCGGTGGCCGGGTCACCCATTTCGTCATAAAGCGCCTCGCGGAAGGCTTCCCACCACGGCGGAATGCTTTCGAGCGTCCGCACCCAGTTGGTGACGCCGAAGATATTGACGCCCACGTCGAACACTTCAGGCTCGAAGGCCAGCGCCGCCGCCACCATATAGCCGCCGTAAGAACCGCCCATAATGCCGATGGCATCATCGTCCACCCAATCGAGAGTTTCGAGAAGTCG